>CAZUYI010000035.1:0-13502 GCA_964624095.1 uncultured Verrucomicrobiota bacterium
CGGGCCAGGCGGCCCCCGCGTCGCGGTACGCCTGCTCGGCCAGATAGGCGGCGTAGACCGTTCCGTGCGCCGCCCGCGGCCACTCGTGCGCGTAGCCGCCGTCGGCGCTGCGCCACCCCTCCAGGCGGGCCAGCGCCCGCTCGAGGCGGCAGGCGTCGTCCTGCCGCCCGTGCCCCAGCAGGCGGAGGCCGCGCAGACAGCGGATGTGGGAGGCCCAGTCAATAAAAGAACCGCCCGCAACCGGGGTGTTGTCCGCATCGAAAAACGAGCGGATGACGCCGTGCGGCGTCGGCAAGGCGGCCTGCAGGGCAATCAGCCCGTCGAGGCCGAAGACGGTGTAGTAGAGGTCGGGCCGGCCGGCCCGGTCGCGGAACAGCCCGTTGGCGGCGCGGCGCGAACCGATGAAGGCGACCACCCGGGCCGCGCCCTCCACACTGAGCGTGTCGCGGGCCAGGGCGGCCGTCGCGGCAGCGTCAGGCAGGCTGTCACGCAAGGGCATGGGGGGCTCGCTCCGTTGGGGACACTATTCGTTTGACCAGCCGCGTCAGCACGCTCTTCAGCCGGACCGAACGCACCGGGGTCAGCGCCTGCAGCGCGAGGCCACGGTAGTGCTCACGCAGCGCTTCGGCGGCCGCGGCCACGCCGTAGCGGGCAATCAGCGCGGCCGCAGTGCCGCGCGCGCCGGCGCCGGGCGGAGCCCGTTTCAGCGCGTCCAGGATGTCGCCGCGTTCGGCAGGGGTGCACACTTCGCACAGCAGCGCCAGCAGGATCGAAGGATGCTGCCCCGGCGTCCGGCCGCCCGGGCCGTCCTGCTCGACATCCTGCAGGTCGTCTCCGATTTGATAGGCGATCCCCAGTGCGCGGCTGAACGCCGCAAGCGGCGCGCAGGCGTCGTCGTCGGCGCCGCCGGCGAGGGCGCCGAGCAGGATCGCCACCTCGAAGGCCGGCGCCGTCTTGCGGCCGAACAGGCGGATCACATCGGCGGAGGGCGGCACCTCCGACCGTTTCCGCCACTGCAACTCGTCGCCTTGGCCGACACACAGCCGGCAGTGCGCCCGCGCGGCGGCCGTTAGCATCCTGAGCCGGACCGACTCCTCCGCCGGAGCGGTCGCCAGCAGCCGGTAGCCGTCGCCGATCAGCAGATCGCCCACGTTCAGGGCGACGGGAACCCCGTGCGCCTTGTGGACCGTCGGCACGCCGTAGCGGAAGTCGTCGTTGTCCTCGATGTCGTCATGGATCAGCGATGCCTTGTGGAAGCATTCGGCGGCCACGGCCACGGCGCGAATCCGTTCGGGCGGGCCGTTCGGCCCCAGGAGCGCCCGGTAGACGGAGGCGGTCAGCAGCGGGCGCCAGCGCTTGCCCGATCCCGCCAGCCAGGCCAGCGCCAACTCGCGCGACTCCCCCGTTTCCGTTCCGAGCAGGGAGCGGAGCGCCTCCGGTTCGAACCAGCCCTGCACCGACGCGCGCACATCCTCCAATGAAAAGTCCGGCGGGGTGGCGGCCGGGCCGCACAGGCGGATCGACTCGAAGAGCAGTTCGATATCGACGTCGGTGTGGTCGCACCCGTCGCGCAGGAGCGGGACGGCCAGGGCGGGGAGCGCCTCATCGGCGATCCGCAAAAAGGTCTTCTCGAGCGCGGCCAGGCAACTGACGCCGATCACCGCGTCGAGCTTGCCCGCCTGGAGCAGGCCGGCCGCCGTCTCCGTGCCTTCGGCGATCAGAACCGCATAGCCCAGCGCCGTCGCTTCGCGCTGCAGGTCGCCCAGCACGCAGCGCCCGCACGCCTCGCACAATAGCCCGAAAGCGTCCCGCCCCGCGGGGCAGACGTGGCGCGGCCGCAGGCATTGGGGCAGCAGCAGCAGCCGCCGGCCGAAGGGGACGCCGGCGACGGTCTCGCGCCACGCCTCGTTGTGGATCAGGATGGCCAGCAGCTTGGCTTCCGTCTCGTCGCTGACGCCGATCCGGGCCGCGAGTTCCCGGGCCATCCGCATCAGTTGCTGCTGCGGGAACGGCGGCGCCACCGTCAGGCCGGCGACATATGCCGACGCGTGTCGGAGCAGGTCGCGCCGGCGGCCGATTTGCCGCTGGCGCTCCGGCGCGCCGCCTCGCTCCGCGGAACCGTTTGCCGTCGCGCTATCCATAGGTGCCGAACCCAAAAAACCAGCGCCGCTTGGCCATTCGGTAGAGCCAGTGCTTCTCCGGGATCTCCTGGCCGGGCAGATCGTGGCACGGCCGCCGGGGCATGGCGGCCAGTTCCTGCAGCCCCGTGCCGCGGCCGCTGGTATCGCGGGCGCCGGCTTCGCTCACGCACGCGATCAAGGCGGAAGGGTCTGCCAGCAGGATGCACCCGCGCCCGGTCGCGGCGGCCTGGCGCCGGAACCGCTCCAGGAACGCGGAGTCACGGAACAGCGCGTTAAGGTTCCCGCCGTCGCCGATGTTCTCGCGGCTGAACTGAATGGGGGGGCACGGTTCGATATCGCCGCCGGGGCCGATGTGGTGGCTGATCCCCTCGGCGGCGGGGCAGACCGCGCGTCCGTCGGCGTCCCAATAGGCGTCGACCAGCACGATGGGGTGGCGGCCGCGCGCCTCGACCAGGAACCGCCGCAGCCTGAGAATGTCGGCGGCGTCGAGGGCCAATTCCGGGGAGGGGTCGGGGCCGGCCGGACGATAGATGTAGTACCACAGGTAGAGCGCGCCGCGCCGGACCATATCGGAGACGAACGCGTCCGTGGCGAGATCGTCCAGATTGTTCTTGCAGATGCTGGTCGCCACACCGAAAATCAGCCGCTGTCGGCGGCAGGCCTCGAGGGCCGCCATGCCGCGCTGCCAGACCCCGCTGGCGCCGCGCCGGATGTCGCTCGTCTTCGGATCGCCCTCGATGCTGATCAGGGGCGTCACATTCCCCAGGCGGCGGAATTCGGCGGCGCGGGCATCGTCCAGCGACATCCCGTTGGTCAGAACCTGGAAATAACAGTCGGGGTGCCGGGCGATCACCGCTTCCAGGTGCGGGTAGAGCAGCGGTTCGCCGCCCAGCAACCCGAAGAAATAGGAGCGGTTCTGGCGCGTCCACTCGCCGATCACGGCGTCCAGCGCTTCGGGGGAGAGTTCGCGCGACGGCCGGCCGGGCGTGACCCAGCAGCCCTTGCACGAGAGGTTGCAGCGGTCGGTCAGGGATAGAAAGAGCACCGCGGGCGAGCGCTCACCGCGCGCGACCCGCCGCTTGAACGCCGCCATGGAGCGGCACCCTTTCCAGCCGAAGGTGAAGAGGAACGTGGCGAGGAGGCGCGGGTCCGGTTCGACGAACATCCGTCTGGCCAGCGACACAATCATGAAGGTCTCAGTCTCCTTCGTGCTTGAGCAGGCGCGGCCGTTGCTGTCGGGCGCGCAGCGTGTCGAGCGCGCGGCCGCCGAACAACTGCTCCCGGGTCAGCCGCACCTTGCCGGCCGCTTGCGCCGCGTCGTCGAGGGTGCCGCTCACGGGCGACTCCTCTTCGATCTTAGGGAACATGATCGCCAGGTGCGGGCACATCCGGGCGCAGGAAGGGCAGTTGTTTTTGCATTGCGCCGGACGGGCGACCGTCACGCGCCCGGCCGCATCGGCCTCATAGACACCGAACAGGCAGAACTCCAGGCACTGCCGGCAGTTCGTGCAGCGGTCGCGGTCGATGACCGGGAACCACGGGCGCCAGAAGCCGTCGGCGTCGCTCTCCTGCTCGGAGTCGCGGCTAATCGGCGGGCGGCCGTCCGCGCCGGCGGTGTCGGTGGTGATCGCGGCCAGGATCGTTTCGGCGCTCTCCGCGCGCACATCCAACACCTCGGCACGGGCGGGGTCGAGCGGCGCGCCGGCCCAGTGGAACAGCCAGCGCACGGCCCGCGGATGACAGGCGATGACCGTCGCGCGCGCGGCGGCGGCCACGGTTCGCAGGAGCGGATCGCGGCCCGCCGCCAAGCCGCACAGATCGGGCACGACCGTCACCGGCCGGGCGCAGGCCTCCAGCCCCGCCGCGACCGCGCTCCGCTTCTCGGCCCGAATCACGTCGGCATAGGAACAGGCGCAGAAGAGGATAGGGGCCGGCTTGATGGGGCGCCTCCTTCTAAGGGGCGATGCACAGCATGGCGTCCTGCGTACGGATATAGGCTCGATCCTTCTCGAAGATCGGGCAGGACCGGAACGGGCCGACGGCAGTGGCCGCGACCTCCTTCATCTCGACACCGGGCTCCATGAAGACGGCGTTGCCGCACTCCGCGCCGAGCAGCACCAGCGACCCGGCCAGGGTGACGCTGGGGTACGCCGTCCGCTTCAGGGCTTTCACGCCCTCGCTCTTGAGCACGCGGCCGGTCTGTGCGTCGATGACGCTGTACACCCCCTTCTGGTTGATGCAGTAGACCTTCCCCTCGTGAAACAGCGGCGAGGCGTAGTAGCGCTCCTTGGGCGGCTCGGTTTTCCACAGCAGTTCGGGCTTTTCAGAACCGTCGGCCTTCGCGGGCAGGCGAAACGCCTTGCCGCCGTGTTCGATGAAGTAGACCACACCGTCGTGGACGAGCGGCGCGCAGTATTCCAGCCGGTGCAGCCCCGACGCGAGAAGGTGCCCGTCCTGCGCGCGAATGATCTCGCCGTTGGCGGTGATCGCCACCGCCTGGCCGGCGATCGTGGCGACCACGCTCGCCCCCCATCGGGGTCGTGAGGTGACGGTCCAGACGGTCGCCCCGCTGGCGGGGTCGAGCCCGTGGACGTCGCCGATATGGATGACGAGACGGCCGTCCGCCAAGGCCGGCGAGGCGCTGTGGCCCCACGCCTCGCCCGGCTTCTCGACCACTCGCGCCCACAGACGGTTCCCCTCCAGGTCGTAGGCGGCGGCCACACCGGTTCCAAAAAAGACATAGACGCGCGCGCCGTCGGTCACGGGGGTCGCTGAACTGTACCCATTCGCCCCGTGCGTGCTCGGCAAGACGTAGTCCTGCACCGCCTTCAGTTCCTCCTGCCACTGCCTCTCCTCGGCCTTGAGGGCGTCGATCGCGGCTTTGACGTCCGCGTCGCCGGGGCTCTCCTTGGCCTTCTTCGTCAACGGAGTGAGCTTCTTCTTAACCTTCCCGATCTCCCTGCCGATCGCGGCGGCCCGCTCTATGTGCTTCCGGACGGCCTCCCGTTCCCGCTCGGGGGCGATGTCGGCATAGCCGTTCGCGCGCTGCCACAGGATGTCGCCGGTCCCCTTGTCCAGGCACAGTACCGTGTCGGGCTCGGCGCAGAGGAACAGCCGGTCGCCTGCGATGACGGGGCTGCCGTTCGACCACTTGGGCGTGGCGGTCCGCCAGACCACCCGCTCGGCCTTGTCCCAGTGCAGCGGCGCCGAAACGCCGGGGAACCGCCCCGTCCCGTCGCCCCGCCAGCCGGCGATCCCGTTCGCCGAAACACTCAAGACGAGTCCCGTCAGACCCGCCGCCGCTATGATCGCGCTTCTCATCTAAAGCCTCCTCCGCCCCCACTACAAAAGGGCACGGCGGCCGCGGCTCGCCAGCCGGGCAAGCGCGCAAACTGCCCCCGGAGAACCCTATGTTACATGCATACAGCAAACCACCCGTCGATCCGGAACGAAAGAGCCTCCCGTGGGCATTCGACCATTGTTGTTTCAAACGGACCTGACCCAACGGGGAGGCGCGGGAGAGGATTCCGCCACAAGGTACTGCGCACGGTCAGCGACAGCGGCCTTACGCGCCGGCGGACGGACCCTATTGCGCCCGGATGTCATAGACGAAGAGCGTGGTGCCGTGCCGGACATACAGCCGTCCGTCGGCGATGGAGGGGTGCGCCCAGTACGGGCCGGCGCCTCCGCTTGGCCCCCTGAACGAGGCGACCATGCGGAAGTTTTCCGGATCGGGGTCTACCAATCCCATCATCCCCTTTTCGCTGAGCGTATAGAGCATGCCGTCGGCGAAGGCAACCGACCCTTTGCCCACCCCTTCGATCATGGCGGCCACCTTGCCGGTCTCCAACTTCAGGCAAATCCACTGGTTGCGATGGTTGCGATCAGCCGCCCCGTAGACGTGTCCGTTGTGCAGGATCAGTCCGCCATGGTGGCAGTCGAGGTCGGAATCGCGCCAGGCTCTCGTCACGGCGCCGCCGTCCTCGCTCAGCAGGAACATCTCGCCGCGCTCGCCGCCATACCCGCTGGTAATATAGAGCCGGCCGTCGGCGTACACGGGAGAGACGGCCTGAATGGCGTACGGCGGCGCCGGCACGCGCGCCTCCCGCCACAGCAGTTTTCCGGTGTCGGCCTCGATGCCGACGAACGTGGTGCCCATGAGCTGCGCGATGATCTTCCGGTTGCCCCGCACGACGAGGATCGGGGAGCAATATCCAGAGAGATCGCCGAGTTCGTCGCAGACCCAGACAGTGGCCCCCGTGTCGGGATTCAACGCCACCATACCCGCCTTGGGGCCGCCAGGCGTGAAGATCGCCTTGTCCGGCAGCACCAGCGGCGACTCGGTGATGCCCCAGCTGATGTTGCGGGCGCCGAACACCGCCGCCGTGTCGACCGCCCAGAGTTCCTTCCCGCTCTTCGCGTCATAGCAGGCCGCCCGGCCGTGCCCGCTCATGAGGTAGAGCTTGCCGTTGTGGAACGTCGGCGTCGTGCGCGAGCCGCGGTGCGCCTTCTCCCAGTCGGCGCCGTAGGTGGTCTTCCACACCAGCTTGCCGTCCAGATCGAGCGCGTAGAGGACCCCATCGTTCCCTTCCATGCCCGTGATGTAGACCCCCTGGCCGGCCACCGTCGCCGACCCGTACCCGTCGCCCAGCGCGTCATAGACCCACCGTTGCTTCGGCCCGCCCTCGGGCCACGTCTTCATCAACGTGACGCCGTCCGCCGCCTTGCCGTCCCGGTTCGGCCCCCTGAACTGCGGCCAGGCCGCCGCCGTGGACGCCGCCAGGCCGAGAGCCGCGACCGCGCACGCGATCGCCAGATTCCGGCCCAACCCGTTGCGCCTGTCCCTGACGTCTCTCATTCTATGGCTCCTTTCCGTCTGAAGAGTTGACGTCATTATTCAGATGCCCGCCCGGTAACGGGCGGGCATCTGAAGGTATTGGCCCCGGCCAACACCACGGGACGAATCATAGTCTGCGCCTCTCCCAAAACGCAAGCGCGGAAAAAGTGCGCGGCGGGGGCGCATTCACGAACGCTCCTCGAACGCGGGGCGCCGGGCGAATCCTTCTGCACGGCGTGGCGCTCCTGCATGCCCTGCCCGCGGGGAGCGGCCATCCCGAACCGCATGCGGCTCTATCGCATCTGGACGTGTTCCGGCCTGTACGCCACTCGTTCAGGATGGCCCGCCCGGCCAGAAGCCCGCAGCCTGCAACGACTGCGGCGACTGCGAAACCCCATGCCCAAATCGCCTCGAGATCCGGCGCGCCTTGAGACTCCTGGATGCGCTCAACGCCGGGGGGTGGGCGCGAGCCCGGCCTGGGGCATGACCGTTTGTGCCAGGTCTCGGTCCACGATGACGCCGCCGTCCGCGATAATCCGTATGTGGCCGCCGACCGTGCCGGTCTTGTTGAACCGGACCCCAACCTCGCGGGAGCCGGCCGCGAAGGTCATCTCGATCTCTTCCCCGCGGTCCGCGACCCGGCTCGGGACCATGCGTTCCATGTCTTGACCGGCGGTCTGGATGAGGTGCAGGAAAAGATCATCTTTACGCGCCGCGCCCGGAGTCACGTCGACGCGCCAGCGGCCCATGCGCTCCGGCGGCGTCGTGTGCCCGCGGCTGTAGGATTTCCACCAGGCATCCGGGATCGGCCAGTTGCGGCCGTCGGACCAGTACTCCCGGCCCGGGCCGCCGATCGGCTCGATCCTGGCGTCGGCCGGCAGCAGGGTACGGCAGAAGAGGCGGCCGCGGTCCTGATCCGCCCGGACGGTCTGGCCGGTTATCAGCGGTTCGTTCGCCGTGTGCAACAGCCAGGTTTTCGGATACTCAGGCTTGGTCGCCGAGACACGGTCGAATATAACGACACAATCGGGCGCCAGGAAGAGCAGTTGCCGCGTCATCTCCGCGCACTTCTCCGGATTATACGCCGGCGCCAGGTCCGTGGCGGCGTAGACGAAGGCGTCGTCGGACTCGAACGCCAGGGCCCGGGCATGGCTCGGGTCGCGGTTCTGGCCGGCGCTGTTGGCGGCCGCCGGCCCGCAGCAGGTGATGGGGAACCGTTCGCCTTCCATGCGGATCAGGATGCAGTTGTGGGCCACCGTCTGATGCCGGTAGTTCCGGCAGTGGTCCTGCGCGTTGCGCGCCCCGGTATCGAGCGCGAGGTGGCCGCGGCGGTAGAGGGCGAAATGGCCGGCATCAAAATCGTGGCGCACATACGGCTGCGCCAGGCCGCCGCCCGGCGCGAACAGAAGGTATGTCGCGTCCGGATCGAACCCCGAGGACGCCAGCACCAGCCCGATGTTTTCGTAGTAGCGGCCCAGGGGCAGGTCCGGCGGCAGGCCCGGCGCCGGCGCCCGGTTCAGCCCGGTCAACAGGAACCGGAACGCCGGGAACGTGCCTCCGGCGCGCCCGGGTCCGGCCAGGCGCTGGCGCAGGGTTCCGGCGATCGCCGCCTGGCGCGGGTGCAAGGCGCCGAAATGATGCGCGAACGCATCGAGGTAGGCGGGCAGATACCCTTTCCAGGCCTGGCCGAAGCCCCAGACGCCGCCGCTGTGTCCGGCCCAGTTGAAATAGTTGTAGTGGTCGCCCGACGGGGTCGGTTCGAGGACCATGCGCAGCGCGAACTCCGGCCAGGTGCCGACCACGCCCCATTCGCGCGGCAGCTCGAGGCCGACGGCCGCGGTCCACGCGTGCAGGAACGCGAAATGCATGTTCGGGACTTCGCCGAAGTCGTAATCGAGGTTCGTTTGCCAGGCTCCGGCCGCGCCGGCTCGGGCCACCATATCCGCGAACCGGTCGCGATGACTCTGCAGCCCGGCGCCCAGCAGCGTCAGCGCCCGGGCGTACCACAGATCGTCGAGGGTGGGCTCCGCCAGGACCAGGCCGAGATACCAGAACATGCCGTTGGTATAGTAATGCGGCCAGGAACCGACGCGGCCGCGGAGCCTGGTCTCAACGTAGCGTGTCCAGGCGTAGTCGAGCATGGACGCGGCCAGGTCCTCCCGTTCCGGCGGCGGCAGGGAATCCCAGACCCAGTCCAGCGCCGCCGCCCAGGTGATGCGCGCATAGGCGCGCGAGTCGAGTGCGTGGCGTTCGCGGAAATATTCGACGGCGGCGCGCAGCAGGCGCCGCGTTTTGAGCAGGCTGTCCTCGTCGCCGGTCACGCGATAGACCAGCGCCGCGTCCAAGGCCTGCTTGCCCCAGTCTCCGGTTCGGATCGCTTCGGGATGCATCGCGGAAAGGTCTCGCGCGAGGTCTGCGAACGCGTCGCGGTCGGCGGTCAGGGCGTTGTCCTTGATCGCCGGCCAGCTGTCGCGGCTGATGAACAGGCGCGGCCGCCCGCGGTTCAGCAACGGCAGCACGTCAACGGCCGCCGCCAGGGCCTTCGCTTCGCCCGCCAGTTCGCGGTCGAGCCCCTCGATCTCGAGTATCTGCCGGCACCGCGCGCGCACGGCCGGGTAGGTGCGCTCCTGGAGGAACGCGCGTGCGCAGATCAGGTGCGCGCGCGCCGCCAGATGCGCGTTGGTCGTGGTGGTCCAGACGCGGTCGCAGGCGGCGCGCGCCGCGGCGCAGGCGTTCGCTTCGAGTTCGGTTTCCGCGATGCCCAGCCACGCCGCCGCGCGCTCCTGGTCGCCGAGCTGGGCGAGTCCGAGCGCGTCTCTGAACACCGCGCGCGTCGCGTCATGATCGGTATGCCGCGAATCCGCGAGCCAGGCCTGGCCCCACTCAAGGAGCGCACGCGCTTTTTCGGAATCGTTTGTCGCCAGGGCGGCCGCCCGTCGGAACGCGGCCGCCGCGCCGGCGAAGTCGGTCATGCCGCTGGCCTCGCCCGACGGCTCGGCGCCCATCAGTTTCCGCCCGTCTTCCATTTCCCGCCGATAGTCCGCAACCGGCGCGGCCGCGGCCGCCCGGGCCGCGTCCGCCCGTTCCGCCGGCCCGCCGGCGGCCAGTGTCCAGGCGCGGGTGCCGGCGGCGACGAACACCGCCAGCACGTGTTCGCCCGCCGGCAGGTCCAGGTCGAACAGGTGGTTGGTCAACGCGATCGTCGAGTGAAGGTTGCCGTTGTCGAGCGTGCCGAAGACCGGCACGCCATCCAACCACCAGTGCATGAACCAGTCCGCGCCCGCGCCCACGCGCACCCGTTGCGGAGTCGGCAACACGATGCGCGCCAGCAGAAAGGCCCGCTCGCCGCGGCGGTGAGGACGTCCATCGGCGCCGAGCAAGAACGTTTTTAAGTCGATTCGGCCATGATCGAAACTCGCCGCGCGCCCGGGGTAGCGTTCGCCGTCGATCTCGAGGTGGGACGGGATCGTACGCAACACGGCGGCGGCAGGGAGGGCGCTCTTAAGCGGCACCCCGCCGGCGGCCATCGCCGCGTCGGGCGGGATCGGGCCGAACGCCGTCCATTCGCGCGGCCAGACAAACGGGTCGTCCGCGCCGCGGCAACCGAGCGCCAGTCCAACCAGCCATAACGTAAGAATCCTGATCATCGTGGCCTCGCTTTCGGGAATGGGCGTCAGCCAATCTCCTCTACAAAACAATAGTCTATGCCGCCTCGACGCGCAAGCAGGAAACGGGCTGTCCCCGCGCGCTTGACAGGCCGCGCCGCATGCCGCAGCGTGGCGGGGACGTAGGCCGGCTGCTTGATGGAGACCGTTGATGTTGATACGCCGCGAGACCAAGATCCTGGCGACCCTTGGCCCGGCCACGGCCGAGCCCGGGCAGGTTCGGGCCTTGATCCGGGCTCCAGGGTCAGCCCTTGAAATATGAAATTGTTAAGCTGAACAGACTTGGCCATACAGACTGACGCTGCCCTCGGAAGCGAATCGAAAACGTGAGGACAGACCGCGGGAGCAGATGCTGCGGCAATACGGGAGTGGGCACGCCGTGGGAGTGAATGGATGCAGCGCCGATACTCGGAATGACGAGGCCCCGTCTACTCAAGGGTGACTCCGGGACCAGCACGAATATCACTCGCGCGACGCCGTCTTAACCAAACGTGTAACACGACTGGAGTTGTTCTCCAACAAGCGATACGTATTCCAAGAATCTCATTTCTCAAGGGCTGACCCTGGCTGACCGGACTCTCAGCCTGAGCCCGCTTCTGGCCGACCGCGTGCGGCAGACGCTCTGTGCGATCCCCCTTAAAGGAGCGGAAGTGACCGCCCGCGAAGCGCTGGCGGCGGCTGCGCCGCAGGCGGGAGAGGCTCTGGTCGCGGCCACATTGAGCGGCATCGGCCTTGCCGGTCACTGAGGCCGCTAGAAACGTCTCGAACATGCACCCCCGCCTATCCGAGCGTCGGCCGCAACACACGGATCGATGAGGGATTTGGAGGCCGATAGCAAGGGGCACCCTGATTCCGCGTAGCAGCCTCATGCTGTACGGTCGACGCATATGAAGGCGGGAAGCAGGTTCGGAGGCCACAGACGAAAGGAGGTGAGAACATGAAAAAGACAATCGAAGTGCCGGAAGTCATACAGTGTCAGGCTAAGCAGTGCGCGTACAACATGAACTCCACGTGTCACGCGCGGGCGATCACCGTGGGCAACATGCACAAGCATCTGTGCGACACGATGGTCCTGTCGAAGCAACACACGCAACGAACGGAGACGGCCGGCGTGGGCGCCTGCCGGTCGGCAAACTGCATCCACAACGAGGACCTGGAATGCCAGGCGGAGGAGATCAACGTCACTCTGTCGGGCGGCCAGGCTTCGTGCGGTACGTTTGCCGCAAGATAACCGGAGCGCATCCGCGGCGAGAAGACCAATCAACTCCGGACCTGCTTCCCGGGGGATCATTCGTCATTCGTTAACCTGCGGAAGAACACGAAACGAGGTGCCGCACAGAGCAGAGCCCGCGGGAAGACACTTACCCCGGAAGAAATCGAGATCGGCGCGTCGCCGGTGCGTCCCCGGTACGATCCGAAGCGCCAACAGCCGAAGAAGACCGGCTCGGCGATCACCGAGGACCGGCCGGGAGAGTCCGGCAAGTGACACCGCGATCCGGGGGATGTTGAAGGACCGAGATGACGAACGTCGTTACCAGCCTTCTCCTGGCGATCGCAGTCGTCGAGAGCGGCAATGACTCCGCCGCCGTCGGAGACGGCGGGCGGGCTATCGGCATCTACCAGATCCACCGCTCCTATTGGCTGGATTCCGGCGTGCTTGGAAGATGGGAGAACTGCCATGACGCCGACTATTCGCGGCGCGTCGTGCTCGGGTACTGGCAGCGATACTGTCCGGAGAGTCTGCGGCAAGGGGATGCCCAGGTGCTGGCGCGTGTACACCATGGGGGGCCGGTTGGACACAGAAGGCGACACACCGTCCCGTACTGGTACAAGGTCAACAGTGTGACGCGGCGGTTGACGTTGGGTATGAGGGCACCCCGCGGGCCTCAGGAACGGAGCGCTGCAGCCGGCCTGGCGCGCACCGTGCGAAAGGACGTGATGTGAGTTCATAGTGGGTGGGCGGTGGTGTCAGACCCATCTTCTACAGCAAAAAAAATCGGAATGTTCATAACCAACGACTTGTGACGGCGACGGATGGCTGTGCCAATACCTCCGCGCACTGTTTCTGATCCGTCCTTACAGCTCCCGGAGTGTGGGTGGAATGGCAACGCCTGTGGCCCGGATGGCCTTATGGGCATGATCCACAAGCGCACTGCGGAGCAGATACCGCCGTCCGCGAAAGGCGTCATCCTCCTCTTGCAGGTTGTCAAGCCCGCGAAGCACTTCCGCCCATTCCCACCCCTCACCGGAGGGCTCCAGGGCCTGAAATACGATTGCGCCGAAAAAACATGACGTCGCATAATGCGAAATGAGCAGACTGTCCTCGTCGCCGGTCACGCGATAGACCAGCGCCGCGTCCAAGGCCTGCTTGTCACAGTCTCCGGTTCGGATCGCTTCGGGACGCATCGCGGAAAGGTCTCGCGCGAGGTCAGCGAACGCGTCGCGGTCGGCGGCCAGGGCGTTGTCCTTGATCGCCGGCCAGCTGTCGGGGCTGATGAACAGGCGTGGGCGCCCGCGGTTCAGCAACGGCAGCACGTCAACGGCCGCCGCCAGGGCCTTCGCTTCGCCCGCCAGTTCGCGGTCGAGCCCCTCGATCTCGAGTATCTGCCGGCACCGCGCGCGCACGGACGGGTAGGTGCGCTCCTGGTCGCCGAGTTGGGCGAGTCCGAGCGCGTCTCTGAACCCCGCGCACGTCGCGTCACGATCGGTATGCCGCAAATCCGCGAGCAGGGCCTGGCCCCACTCGAGGAGCGCGCGCTGTCCCGCGCGCTTGACAGGCCGCGTCGCATGCCGTAGCGTGGCGGGGACGTGGGCCGGCTGCTTGATGGAGACCGTTGATGTTGATACGCCGCGAGACCA
>CAZUYI010000036.1:0-324 GCA_964624095.1 uncultured Verrucomicrobiota bacterium
GCCGGTCGGCTTCCGGCCGCGACGTGGTGAGCGCGCTCTGGCCCGGCCGGCGCCGGTCAAGCTGGCGCTGCAGCGCGGGTTCGTCCAGGGCCAGGCGCGCCGGACACCCGTCCACCACCGCGCCAACGGCCGGCCCGTGCGATTCGCCGAAGGTCGTGACCCGGAACCAGGTGCCCAGCGTGTTCGACATGGCAGCCGTCCTCCCGCAGGTCAGACTACGCGCGCCGGCGGGCGCGCTCAATCAAAAAGTCGCAAAAACGAATCTGGCGTTCGGCGCGCGGGTTGCTACAGTAGCCGCCGGCGTCTTGCGGCCGGGAGGGGCCC
>CAZUYI010000036.1:334-13394 GCA_964624095.1 uncultured Verrucomicrobiota bacterium
CGAGGGCCCTGCGCCATGGATACCGCCGCCGAGTATGCGAACCCAGCGGACGAACCCGGCGGCGGCGCGACGCCGGTCCGCCTGCTGTGCCTGGCGCGGGGGTTGACCCATGTGTTCTGGGGCATGACGGCCATGCTGGGCCTGTTCCTGGCCCAGGCGACGCTCGACGTCTTCCGCGGCCTGCGCCTGCCGGCTTACGTGGCCGGAGCGGTCTTTGTACTCGGCGGGTTCTGGCGGCTGCATGATGCCGGCGCCTTGTCGCCCCGCTGGCCGGCGCGCACCCGGCTGGCCGTGTGGCTGAGCGCGCTGACCATCTACTTCGCCCCGTTCCTCGGCTGGTGGCGCGCGATGCCCCTGCAGCCGGTCTTCCTCCTCAACGTGGCCGGGCTCGCCCTCGCCGGCATGGGCCTGATGCTGCTGGCCGCCTTGCTGGCCGGCGAGGTCTTTCACCGGCTGGCCGCGCCGGGCGACCGGCTCGAGGCCCTTCTCGCGGCGGCGGGCGTGGTGCTGCTGATGATGGCGCCGTGCGCGGCCGGATTGGCCTGGGCGGCGGTCATCACCGTGAACGATCCGGCGCCGTTCGTTCAGCAGGCGGCCCGGGTCGCCTCCGCCGTGCCGGGCTGGGCGGCGAGCGCGGCGATCCTGCCCTGCGCGCTGACGCTCATGTCGGTCTGGAAGGCGCGCAGGCTCTGCTATGCCCGGCTGTGCCAACGCCGCGCGGGCGACGAGCCCGCCCGGCCTGAGGACGGGCTTGGCGCCAGGTGCGGAGGGCAGCGATGAACGCGTGGCTTCCGGCACGGCAATGTGCGGCGCTGGCCGGCAATACGGCCCTGGAAATCGTCCGGCACCCGCTGATCCTGCTGCTGACGGTTTCCGGGACCTTGCTCACCGGATTGCTGCCGGCCTTCGCGGTCTTTGCGCTCGGCGAGGAGGCGCGCCTGGTCCGCGACGGCGCCCTGGCGGTCCAGTTCCTGGTCGGTTTGCTCGTGGCCAGTGTTGCGGCATCCGCCACGATCCACGCCGATCTCCGGCGCGGAACCGCCGCCACGGTGCTCTGCAAGCCGGTGTCGCGCGGGGTGTACCTGCTGGCCGTTACCCTCGGGCTGGCCGGCGTGCTCCTGCTCGTGAATGCGATCCTCATGATGGCCGGGCTGCTGAGCTCGCGCATGGCGCTGCGCGGCTTGATCCTCGATGGGCGGGTCATGGCGCTCTTCATGGGCGGGGTCGCCGCCGCCTTCCTGGCGGGGCTGGCGGCCAACCTGGGCTGCCGCAGGCCGTTCACGGCCTGGACGTTCGGCGCCCTCGCCCCGTGCCTCGCAGCCGCTGTTCTCGCGGTGGGCTCGCTCGACGCGGGCGCCGCCGGGCACGGCGGAGACGCGCCCGTCACGGGAATGGCCGGCTTGATCCGCGGCGGGCTGCCGCAGGCCGGCGTCCTGGTCGCGCTGGCAAGCCTGGTGCTGGGGTCGCTCGCCATCGCGCTGTCCGTGCGGCTGCCGCCGCTGCTCAGCGGCGCCGCCTGCGGAGCGCTGTTCCTGCTGGGCCTGGTCTCGGAATCCCTGTTCCGCGCCGCATCCGCGACGTCGCTGCCCGCCTGGCTCGCCTGGCGGCTGCTGCCGAACTGGCAGCTTTTCTGGATGGCGGACGCGCTGTCGGATGGCGGCCGCGTGAGCTGGGCTTACGTGGCCGGGGCCGGCGGCTATGCCGCGTGCTATGCCGGAGCCGCCCTGGCCCTCGGCATGCTGGTGTTCCGCCGGGCGGATGTCGTCTAGCCGGGCGCGCACTGGGCGATTGACACGCCCGGGCGGCCCGCTACACTGCCCCGCATGTCGCGCGGGAGAGCCCGGCACTCGCGCAGCGGAATGCGGAGGCGACCATGCCATCAGTGGATTCCAGTCGGTGCGTGGCGGCCGTTGATCTCGGCGCCAGCAACGGGCGCGTGGTGCTCGGCCGGTTCCAGGGCGGCGCGCTGGACGCGCGCGCGGTGCACCGCTTCGAGCACGAGGCCGCGCCGCGCGGCGGCTACCTGCGCTGGGACTGGGCGGCCATCTGCGCGGGAATCCGGCAGGGGCTCTCCGCGGCGGCGGCCGCCGCCGCGCCGCAGCCCATCGAATGCGTCAGCGCCTGCGGCTGGGCCCAGGATTTCGGGCTGCTGGACGGCGAGGGGCGCCTGATCTTCGAGCCGGTCTGCTACCGCGAGCCGCGCTCACAACACGCCTTCGAGGCGGTCATGGCGCGCCTGGACGGGCGCGCCCTGGTGCGCCGCGCCGGGGTGGCCCCGCATCCGATGACCTCGCTCATGCAGCTCCGCGCGCGCGCCGAACAGGAGCCGGAGGTGCTGGCCCGCGCCCGCACGCTGCTGTTCGTCGCCGATCTGGTCCATCATGAACTCTGCGGGAAAGCCCGCACGGACAGCACCCTGGCGGCGGCGTCGCAGATGACCGCCGTCGCCACCGGGGACTGGGACCGCGCCTGGCTGCGGGACCTGGGCGTGCCCGAGCACATCCTCCCGGACATCGCCCGCGAACCCGCCGTGCTGGGGCCCGTCCGGGCGGCCGGCCTCCCACACGGCCTGGCCGGCGCACGCGTCGCGGTGACGTTTGGTCATGACACGGCGTCCGCGTTTTCCGTTGCACCGGAGGACGCGCGCACGGCCGTGCTCAGCTCGGGCACCTGGTCCATGCTCGGATGCCGCCAGCCGGATCCCGTGATGCCCGACAGTCTGTTCGAGGCCGGCTGGGCTCTCATCGGGCTCGCGGGCGGGCAATGGGGATTCGTCAAGGGCATCGCCGGCCTGTGGCTGCTGCAGGCGTGCCGGCGCGCCTGGAAGCAGGCGGGACGGGAGTGGTCCTACGAGGCGCTCGCGCAGGCGGCCGCCGATGCCGCGCCGGCCCGGCAGGTTTTCGATACCGGCGCCGCGGAGTTCCGGGCGCCCGCCGATATGCCCGCCGCCATCGCCGCCTATTGCCGCCGGACCCGGCAGCCGGTCCCGGTCGCCGACGGAGAGCTCGCCGTCTGCATCCTGGCCAGCCTGGCGCTCGAATACCGGCGCGCCCTGTCCGAGCTCGAACGCGCCACGGGGCGCGCCTTCAGCTCGGTCTGCCTGCTCGGCGGCGGGAATCGCAACCGGGTGCTCAACCAGTTGACCGCCGATGCCGTCGGCATGCCGGTCCTTACCGGCCCGTCCGAGGCCACGGCCGCGGGCAATCTGCTCGCCCAGGCGCGGCTGGTCGGAATTCTGCCCGATGCGGAACGAGCCGCCGCCTGCCTCGAGGACGCCTGCCCGCCGGAGCGTTTCGAGCCGCGCGGCGGCTGGGTGGCGCGCCTGGCAGCCCGGTTCGACGAGCTCAAGGCGATGCCGGCCGGCTGACGGCCGTCCGGGGCGCGCGGGAGCGGGTCCCGTCCATGTTTCATGAAAGGAGCGGTATGACGACCCATGGCCCGATCGAGTCCGAGGTGCGAGCGCTGCGGGATGCCTATGAAAGGGTCTGCCGGGCGCTGCCCTGGCTGGATGCGGCCGTGTGGCCCGACGATCCGCCGGCCTTCCCGGCGTATGCGCCGCCGGTCTCGGGCGACGCCGTGGTCTCGGCGCCGCTCGACGAATCGGCGCGCGGCCGCCTGGCGGCCTGGCAGGCCGAGCGCGGAATCCGCATCGCCCGCTATGCGCCCGGCGCCGGGACCCTGGCCGAGGCGGCGGCCGGGCATGCCGCCGAGCTCGAGCGGCTGCGCCTGCCGGTTTCGGTCCTGCACACCGACGCGACGTGGGAGGAACTGGACGCGGCGGCGGCCTGGCATCCGGCCGTGCAGTGGATCATCGAGTCCGGCCCCATCAAGCTGCTCTATCACATCCGGTCCGTCGAAACGCTCATGCAGCGCCGCCCCAACGTGTGGCTGTGCCTCTACAATTTCTGCAACTGGCTCGGGATCGAGCGACTGGTGAACCAGGGGCTCGGGGACCGGCTGCTGTACGGGTCCCACCAGCCGCGGTTCAACCCGCACGCCGCCATGGGGCCGATCGTGATGAGCCGGCTGGAATGGTCCGTGAAATGCGGCCTCGCCGGCAACAACCTCCGGCGGCTGCTGGGCCTGCCGCTGCGCCAGCCGGCCCCGGTGCCGTTCGCGCCGCCGGCCCCGTTCGTCGTGGATGCCCACTCCCATAACGGGCCGAACGAACGGTTCCCCGTGGCCGATGAGACGATGCGCCCGGCCGATTGGCTCGCGTTCATGGATGCCGCGTGCCTGGAGCGATTGCTGATGTGCCCGATCGAGGCGCTGCTGAATTTCAAGGAGCCGCCCCGTCCGCCGCTCGAGAAGCTGATCGCGGCGGCGCCGGACCGGTTCCGCTACTTCGAGGCCTTTCATCCCCAGGGCGGCGCCGACCACCTCGCGCGCATCGAGGCCTCGCTCAAGGACCCGTTCTGCATCGGCATCAAGATCCATCCGTCCTCCCACAAGG
The DNA here is from genome assembly GCA_964624095.1 of uncultured Verrucomicrobiota bacterium. GTDB lineage: Bacteria > Verrucomicrobiota > Kiritimatiellia > JAAZAB01 > JAAZAB01 > CAZEVX01. The sequence goes on from CAZUYI010000036.1 coordinate 4,788, forward strand.
TCGAGGCGGATGCCCCGTCGTATGCCCCCGTCTATGCCCTGGCCGAGGCGCGGAACGCGACGATCATGACCCATAGCTGGGATGTGTCGCCGACCAATCCGGTGCAGTATATGTCGCATCCCGACCGGTTCCGGCCGCACCTGGCTCGGCACCCGCGCACGCGGCTCGTGCTCGGGCACGCCGGCGGGCGGCCGGGCAGCCTGGAGTCCCTCGTGGCGCTCTGCCGCGAGTTCCCCGGCGTGAGCGTGGACCTGGCGGGCGATTACTACGACGCCGGGCTCATCGAGTGCCTGGCCGATCGCGTGGGCGCGGACCGCGTCCTGTTTGCCAGCGATATCAATTGGATTGACGCCCGCGCCAATATGGCGCCCGTGCTCGCGTCCCGCCTCCCGGACGCCGATGTGGGACGCATGCTGCGCGGGAACGCGCTCCGCATCTACCCGGCAGGCGGCCGCGCGCCCGGACGCTGAGCGGGCGGGCCGCGGGCCGCCGCCGGCCGCGGAGCCCGGCGCTCCGCTCAGAACTGGTAGGCGGTGGCGAAAAACAGGTACAGGTTCCGCTCCCGCGAGCGCACCCGCACCAGCGCGGTGCTGCCGTCGGCCTGCTTTTCGTAGCCGAGATCGTCGCCCGATCCGAGGCTCATGGTCATGCCGATCGTGGTGGTGACGTTGGTCGTTTCCAACCCCACGCTGGCGGAATACCCGTACAGGTCAATGGGCGCCGCGTTGTCGGGCTCGGAAAGGTCAATGTCAGGAGCCGCGGAACGGCTGGTGAAAAAACCCGCGCGGAGAGGAAGGGTCGGCAGCAGGTAGTATTCCGCGCCCGCGTTGATGTCCAGCACGGCTTCGTTGCGTATGCCCACGACGGCCGGCGTGCCGTCGTCAAACCGGCCCTCCAGCCGGTTGTACCGGTTGGCCCCGTGGTAGGTCACGTCCAGGCCGACCGCATACCGCCGCTTGACTTCCCACCCGCAGCCCAGGCTGATCGAAGGCGGAATCCGGTTCTCGGCGTCCATGCCCGTGACATACCGGAAATCGTGACCGCCCCCGGTTGGGTCGCTGAGCGTGGCGTCCGTTTCATAGTCGCCGTCCCCGTACAGATTCAAGGACGGAGACCGCAGGCTCAGACCCAGGCGCAGGTGCTCGGACGGCCGGAACTGGGCTCCCGCCTGGCCCAGCGCCCCGAACGTGCTGTACTTGAAGTAGCGCGAATAGGACAAGCCCTGCGGGCCCATGTACAGGCTCATGGACTCATTCAGCGTGCGGTACACGCCATACAGGGAGCCGCCGACCGACAGGGTGGGGGTTACCCGCCAGGCGGCCGACGGGCCGACCCACAGGGTCTGGTCGTCGTAGTGGTACTTGAAGAAATGCTGGCTGTCCGGGAAGGCCACCAGCTCCGCAATCGAGTACTGGTTGGGAATAAACGCCGCGAACGCCAGGTGCAGCCGGTCGGTGGCGCCCATCACCCCGCCCATGGTGGACGGGATGCTGATGAAGGAGTCGGAGGTGTAATCTTCATCCGGGAAAATGGCGTGGTCGGTCTGGTAGCGCTGGAATCCGTACAGGTTCGCCGAGATCGAGACGGTGGAGCGCTCCGAAAATGACAGGCCCGCCGGGTTGTAGTAGCAGGCGTCCACCGATGTGCCCAGGGCGCAGGCCGCCCCGCCCATTCCGGCGGCCCGAGCCCCCATCAGGTGGTCCTGGTAGTTGGCTTCGTTGGACCGGAGCGCGGGCGCGCTTCCGATCAGGATCGCGAGCGCGAGCAGCGGATGGGCAATACGCATGGCGTCAAGCTCCGCCCCGGCGCCGCTTGGCGCCCGGGCCCCGTGGAGTCGCGGTTAATTCAACGGGTTCCATACCAGCCGGCCGGCCTGCGGGTCAATCACAAAACGGACCGCGCTTCGGGCGGGTACGCCGGATGCGCGCCGCAAGCTGCCGGCCGGCGCTCGTGCCGTTGGGCTGAGCCGCCGCCTCGACACGTGCCTGGCCGGTTCCTGGCTTGACGCAGTGGCTGCCTGTGGCCTACTCTCCGCGAGGATGTGAACCCGACCCCGCCAGCCCTCCGCCTCTTCCGGCGCGCCGCGTTGCCCCTCGAATCGGCGCTGCTCCTGCTCGTGGGGCTGGCATTGCTCATTGCCGGCGCGGCCCTGCTCCCCGTGTCCGCGGGGCGCTGCCCGTTCAACGAAAGCGGGCTGCACGGGCTGCTCCTGGTCCTGCTGGCCCTGCAGACGGTCGCGCTCGGCAAAACGCCGCTGGGCGACGCGCCCCGGACGCGCGGCTGGCTGGCCGCCGGCCTGGCGGTCGCCGCCGTGGGCATAGCCACCTGCTTTTCGCCCGGCCTGTTCAAACACCTGCCGCGCTGGCTCCTGGCGCTCTGGCTGGGGCTCGGCGGCCTGCTGCTCCTGCTGCGGATGGCCCTCTCTCCCGACAAGCTCCGCGCCTGGCTCCGCGGCGGGTGCCTCCTGCGTCGGCTGGCGGCCGCCTGCGCCGCCGTCTACGCCGGGGCCATGTTGCTGGGCCTGCTGATCGCCATGCCGAACCTGCTGCCGCTGCCCTTGACGGCTGCCGCGCTCCTGGCCGAGGGGGCGGCCCTGATCTGGCTCGCCGCCTTGCTGCGCGCGGTCTATGGAGCCTGGCCGGAGGCCGAAACCCCGCCGGCCGGGCCCGGCGAACTGCCCGCGGACCGTGCCCTGATCCTGTTGACGGCCCTCTTCATGCTCATCCTCGGCGGGTTGCTCCTGCCGGTGAGCGCCGGCGCGATCCCGTTTTCCGCCAGCGCCCAGCTCGGACTCCTGATGGTGATCTTCGCGGTCCAGATGCTCGCCTCCGGCTCGACCCCCATCGGGTCGTTCCCGCGGTCCTGGCTTATGGTCGGGCTCGGACTCGGCGCCGCCGCGGCTGGCATGGTCTCCTGCATGGTCCCGGACACGCTGGTCCCGGGCCTGACGGCGCTGGTCGGCACGCTGAATATCCTGGGCGGCGCGGCGTCGCTCGCGCGGCTTGTTGGGACCCTGCGCCGGAGCCCGCTGCGCCCCGGCGGGCCGCTCGGATCCCTGCTGCTCAGGCTCGGCGCCACCCAGGCGGTCATGGGCCTGCTGACGCTCCTCTTTGGCGCCTCGATGCTGGTTCCCCGCCTGGCTCCCGGCTGGCTCCTGGGCATCATCCTGGCCGCCAATGGAGGACTGTTGCTGTATCTGCTGCGCCTGCTGGCGGCCCTGGATGCGGCCCCGGCGGCCGTACCGCGCGACTGAGCGGGAAAAAGCTCGGCGGGTCGCGTTTCGCGCGGTTGTAGCCACCCCGTGAAGTTACCTATCTTGCGCTACCGCTGCTCTCGAGCCAACATCTTTTTTATTTTTTCCTTCGGCCCGATAAGCCGATACTTCGGATCAATAAAATAATCGGACGCCAGCACCGCTTTGAGAGTATCTTTCTTCTTGCTATCCGTCTGTTCGGCGATGGCCTGCTTCAAGAACCTCGCTCCATCCTCTTGGCCTTTGATAGACAAAAGAATGCGTGCCACACGCTGCAATGTATACGAACTGGTAGCCGAGTATGCTACTGCCATTACGGCCGGAACCGCCGATTCGCCGATGTTAACCAGTGCTATTTGCGCCGGCAACTCGCCTTCTCTTAAATAAATCGTTTCCTGGCCCGTAGGCTCTTCATTGTATAATCCAAAATTATTGATCAATGCTTCTATCCCTTGCTCAAGAGAAAGCAATCCAATTATGTGTGCCGCCGCACATTTATCCTGATTGCTGGATTGCCCTGAGTGCAATATCTCGATCATTTTATATGCAATGTCTTTTTTTAAAGCGTCATTCGTTAATGTGTTACGTTGGCGATACAACGAATCAAACCAGTCCCAACGCGCTTCCCCTTTGATATTCGTTGTGAATCCCTTCATGACGTCATCGTATGTGAGCGATTGCGCCCAACCCGATGCTGCCAACAGACAAAATAGACAGAGAAATATGGACTTCATCCCGCGTCCTTTCGTAGATCATAGCAGAACGGCGGCGAAAGGGAAGCCTTGTCAGGCAGGCTGACTGGTCAGTCACGGGTCCACAACTCCAAGAATCTCGGACAGCCCCCTTTTGCCCCTCTCGGACAGACCCCTTTTGCCCCCCGTCTCGTCCGTTTCCGCGGCCGGACATGAAACGGGTGTGTTGACAATCCGCCGCCATCCTGCATAATAATCGATTCATTTTTCAGGCGCAGAGGCGGTGGAATCACAACGACCCGGAAAGGACGGGTGTGATGACGGCTCGACCGGCAAGAAACGCGCGTGCACGACGGGTTGCGGCCCGCGCGGCGATGGCCGTGCGTCTGGGGGCGTTGGGCGTCGTGGGGCTAGGCTGGGCGCAGCACCCGGGCTGGGCGGGGCTGCCGGCATCGGACGTGCCGGTCTGCCGGGACATGCCCCGGATGGACGGCGCCTTGACCGACCCGTGCTGGCGGAATGCGGCCAGACTGTCCGAGTTTCATGTGTACAAGTCGGAAGACGGCGCGCGGTCGTCTGATCCGGTGGTATGTGTCGCCCGGGACGACCAGTTTCTCTATCTCGCCCTTCAGTGCGAGAATCCCGCCATGCGGTTTCTCGAACAGCACGGCGTGACGCACGACGATCCCGGCGTCGGCCAGGACGATTCCGTCGAATTGTTTCTGACCCGCGAGGGCTTGGGTCGCTATTATCATTACATGTTGAACTATGCCAATGTTCAGTCGGAGCGCCGGATTGCCATTCAAGAAGATACGGTAAACCGGGACTTGAGTTGGAGTTATCCCTGGCTGTCCGCGACGGAGCAGGATGAAAACGGCTGGACCGCGGAAGTGGCCATTCCGCTGGAATTGCTGAACACCCGGGAACCCGGCGACGTGAGGCTGAACATTCTCCGCAACAAGACACAGGTCGAACTGGACGCGATGGGATCCAAAATATCGGAGCGGAGAGCGTTTTATTTTTGGTCGCCGCCCACACACTCCCCTCATGAACCCGAGTCGTTTGGCATCCTGTCCGGCTTGCGGGAGCAAACCGTGGCGCCGGCTCCCTTCCTCGTGGTGCTTGACGGCTTGGAAACGGGCGGGCTGGCCGTTCACGATGACCGCTTCAGCTTCACCGTCAGCGCCATGCTGCTCGGGGTGTCGCCCGTCGCCGGGCAGGCCGTGGCCGCCGTCATCGAGCGCCTCGGGGACGGCGCCGAAACGGTCCTCGTGTCGACCAACCTGTCACTGCCGCCGCGCGGCCAAGTTCCCTTGTCCTTGACCGTGCCGGTCACCGACTTCTCGCCCAGGACGCGTGTACTGCGGCTGACGGATCGGCAGTCGGACAGGGTCCTGGACAGCGCGCCGCTGCCGGCCCAGGGCGCGCTCATCCAGGAGCTGTATCCCGAGTTCAGTTATTATTCCGGCGAAAGAACGCTGCGCCTCAAGGTGGTGCTCGACCTTTCGGGCGAGGCGCTGGCGGACATGTCGTTGCAGTTGCGGGACCGGGAAGGCGCCTCCCTCGCGACCGAACATGCGCCCTCGCCCGAGACGGTGCTCTCGGCCGACGCCGGCGTGTTGGCTCCCGGCGCGAATGCGCTCAACGTCCGGCTGATCCGGGAGGACGGCAAGGTATTCGGCTCCAGAGACGTGACCGTTACGCGCCTGGAGTCGGCTCCGGCCTCGGAAAGCAAAGTGGATCACTTCCGGCGGATCGTGTGGTTCAAGGGAGAACCGTTTTTCCCGTTCGGCATGGTGGACGGGGCGACCTTCTCGAGCCAGCCTGTGGTGAGCGGCGCGTTTATCCAGGCATTTCAACGGGCGAAAATGAACACCCTCTTTATTCAATCCCATGTGCATCCCACGTTCAACCCCGAGGCACTGACGGCATGCGCCCGTGTGCTGGCGGATGCGAATATCAACGTGATTTTCGGGTGCGGCATGCATGCGGCGGCCCACGGCGTGGAGGGGCTGAAGGCCCAGGAGGAAAAAGAACGGTTCATGCGCGCCCGCTACGAGGAAGAGTACCAGCCCAATCTCCGCCGCTGCGTCGAACAGCTGCGGATGCAGCCGAATCTGCTGGCTTGGTGCGGGATCGACGAGGCCAACCTCGGGGATTGGAAGTCCAAGCTGTACGTGGCGGAACTCTTTGGGGCCACGCTGGAAGAGGCGGATCCCCATCACGTCATCTACAGCGTCTATGCCCGCACCATTCCGCGCGTGCCGGAAGCCACCGACTTCTTTCACGTACTGGGCTACGATATCTATACGTACCCGAACTGGAACACGGTCCACGCGCGGATCTGCGATCCGATGGCGGCCCAAATCGCTCAACTGGATATCCGCGCCTCTGAAACCCGGCATCCCATCTGGGCGATGCCCCAGCCGGCGGCGTTGGATCCCGTCCGGTGCCCGCGGCCCTTGACGGGCCAGGAGCAGCTCTGCCAGAGCTACACGGCCCTGATTTACGGGTCCAAGGGGCTCCTCTATTTCACCTACGGGCTCGCCAACAGCGAGGATACATGGCAGGCGCTCGAAACCCTCGGCCGGCACGTTGAGGCGCTGGCGCCGGCCCTGTTGAACGACCCGGTCAAGCAGACCGTCACGTACGATTCCGGCGCCTACCAGGCCGAGCGGTGGCAGATCCCGCCGGTGCCTTGGCGTTTCTTCCGGTTCCCGAGCGGGGCCCTGGTAGCGCTGGCGGTGAACAGCAAGAACTATCCCGTGGACCTTCGCGTGAAGATGGAAAGCCTGTCCGCGGCCCAGCGGCTGTTCGGCGGACCGTCGCGCCTTGACGTGCGCGCCGGCGAATTCGCGGACTCCCTGAAGGCGTACGATGTGCGGGCCTACGCCTTGGAGGCACCCGCCCCGGCCAGCCGGCCGGTCGAGGTGTTCCTGGCCGCGACGGAGCATCCGGAAGCGGAAGTCGCTGTCATGAGCAACGAAACAATACTGGCGGACATCCGAACGCGGAAGAATCTGATCGCGAATCCCTCGTTTGAAATCCAGACCATAGCCGGCCGTCCGGATTTCTACATGCCGTACAAGGTGGTGCGGTTGCGAGGGACAGACACGGCGCCGGCCGACTTTGCCTTGAGTGGGGACGACCCAAAATTCGGCGCCGTCTCCCTGCGGTTGACGCAACCCGAGGGGTATACCTGGGCGGGCGTGTTCGGCCTCTCCGTGGCGCCGCCGGGCCACGAGGCCCCGCATGTATTCTCGTTCTACGCCAAGGCCTCGCCGGACAAGACGCGGTGCTGGGTCGGATTACCGAAACGGGGCGGCGGATGGGCGGAACGCGTCGTGGCCGTATCCACGGACTGGCGGCGTTACAGCATGCCGTGCCCGCGCCCCGGGGGGATGATCCTGATGCAGATATCGGAAGATACGAACCAGACGTATACGCTTTGGTTGGACGGCCTCCAGTTGGAACCGGGCGAAACGCCCACGGAGTTTGCCGAGGAATGAATGCCGTGTATGCGGCCGTGGTCTTGACGGCCGACGTCATGACGGGCGGGCCGTGCCGGAGTGAACCGGCCCATCGGGCGCTGGCGCTCGAAGTGGCCGCGGATCATGTCACGCTGGCGTGCGGGGACATGAGCGTGAGAACGAGTCCGGGCAGGCTGCAGACGCACGTCAGAGGGCCGTTCGGCCATTTCGGGACCGACGGCCTCAACCTGCCGCTGGGCGAGATCCGGGTGGAGCAGGACACGGTTGCTATAAAGACAGTATCCCTCGTTTCGAAGGTTGAAGGGCCCCGCCCCCAGGGCGTGATGACCCTGAGGATGACCGCACGGGCGGACGCGCCCGGCATCGAGTTACGTGTCTCGAAGCAAAATGCGGGCGATCAACCCATCAGGGCGCATTTCTTTTTCCGGCTGACGGGGCTCAAATTCCCCTATTACCATGACCCGGATGGCTGGCAGTATGCCGGGAAACCCGATCTTCCCGCTGCGGATTGGCTCTTCCTGCCGTCGGCCAATTCCGCGGGCGGGTATGGGCTTATCCCCTTGTACAGCCAGGCCAGCCGAATCGGCACTCTTTACCCGCGCAAGGATTGGCAGGCGGTGGGGCTCTATTTTATTCCTCGCGGCTCCCACCAGATGAGTCCCGGCGAGACGCGCTCCGTGGGATTCATCATATTCCCGGCGACCTCGCCGTGGGGCGTAGAAGATGCGATGAGGGCCCTGCCGGCCGGGACATTCTGAACGGGCGGGCCGGCGGGGCGGGGCGCGTAAAAGGGATATAATGACCGGCCAGCCCGGCGGCTGAACCAGCCCGCCACAGATCGCCGGGTCCTGCCGGCGCACGGCGACGCGGCGGCTCTCCGTCAGGGGGTGGGCCCGGCTGGATTTGAACCAGCGACCAAAGGATTATGAGTCCTCCGCTCTGACCAACTGAGCTACGGGCCCGCGGCGGTGTCGGCAAGACAGACACAGGCCGATTGTAAGGCAGCCGCGCTACCGGAATCAAGCCCGATGTAAGAGGACCACCACGCCGCTCACGGCGGTCCGGCCCAGACAGCATGCCGATCCCGTGAACGGTCCGGATGGGCAAGGCGGGAGGCGCTCAGCGCCGGACCCGTGCGTTGCCTTTCCAGATGCTCCAGACCTGCTCCTCG
>CAZUYI010000037.1:0-8167 GCA_964624095.1 uncultured Verrucomicrobiota bacterium
CCCATACCGGGCATAGCGGCGGACCCGCTCGCGCAGCGCCTGGAACAGCGGCTCGGGCGGCCGCTCGAACTCCGGGACCAGGCGGTGCGGGTAGAGCCAGTCGAGCGGCAGCATCAGCCCGTTGACGCCCAGGTGCGCCAGGCGGTTCAGGTAGGCGTCCGGATAGGCCTCCAGGCCGAGGTGCCGGAACAGGCCGAGCTCCATCTGGATGCGGGTCCGGATGACCGGCTCGCGGCGGACTGCGCCGCGCGGCAGGAAGGGCCCTTCGCGGCGGGCCATTTCGTCCTCGATCCAGACCAGGCCGCGCCGGATGCCGTCCGTATCGCCCGCGGCCAATGCCGCGCCGGTCGCTCCGACGTCGAACCGGAAGGATTCCGGCGCCAGCCCCGGGTCGCACCGCAGCCGCAGGCCGTACGGCCCGCCCGGCGGCAGGCCGGCCGACGCGAGGAACTGCCTGAAATCCGCCACGGCCGTCTCGAGACGCCGGTCGGGATCAGGAAACTCCAGCTCGAGTGCCAGCCCGGCGGCCAGGGAAACCTCGCCCGGGCGGGCGGCCCGGCGCGGCCAGCGCAGCAGCCGGCCGTGCAGCGGGGCCAGCCAGTCCTCGAGGAACGGCCAGGCTGCCGGCTGACCGGGCGGCTGTTGCGCCCCCCGCCCGTCGTTGAGAAACGGCCGGGAACTCGGCTGGTCGGGCGGGGTCGGCAGCCGGCAGGCCGTCCGGCGGCCGGCCTTCGGAGACGCAGGGGAACGCATGGGCGAATCTCCTCCAACGGCGGCGATGGGCGGGCGGCGCCGCCCCGGTACGGATCACGGCGCCATGATGATGGCCAGCATGTCGCCGGCATCGGCATACGGGTGCATGGCGGCCAGGTCCACGTCGCATGTCTTGCGGTGGCAGCCGTAGGCATACAGCCAGCCGGCGCGGGGCGCCTGGACGGGCACGGTGGTCAAGTCCGTGTCGCTGAAGAGCCAGCCCAGCGTGACGTCGGCGGCCGGAACGGGATCGCCGGGGCGCCAGCGGGCGTCGAGGAACAGGCCCGAGTGCGGCGCGCGGACCTCGATGCGCTTGGCCTGGTCCATCCGGATGCACGGTTCGTCCAGGCCTTCGGGATCGCCCTCGCACAGCCCGAGGTAGCGGGTAATGTTCGTGATGGCGCGCTCGGCCGCCGCGGCCTGGGCCTCGATGACGGCGTACTGGCCCGAGAACTCGATGGAGAGCGCCGCGCGCCCCGTCGTGTTGAAGAGCGCGCCGAGTGTGCAGGGCGTCGGCGCCGCCTTGAGGTCGGGCGCCGGGCGCGGGTTGATGAAGCGCATGGCGCTCACGCGGGCCATCTCGAGGCTGAGCGGATGAACGGCAGACGGCAGCGCCGTGGCGGCCCAGAACCGGTTCCACGTGTGCAGGTCGAGCCCGTGCGTGGCGTCCTTGACCCACGCCTCGTGCAGGGCAAAGGCCAGCCGCTCCACGTCCGTGCCGTTCTCGCGGCCCGGCCACACGCAGTTCAGGTTGATGTCCCAGCGGCCGGGCGGATCGCCGAACTTCGCGTCGAAATGCGGACGCCGCTCGCGCACGGCCAGGAGGTTGGCCAGCGGCGCCGCCACCAGGCTGCCGCGCCGCAGCGCGCCCGGGGCCTTCCGCATGAACCGGCGCAGGCCCTCGGACCCCTGCACCTCGTTGCCGTGCAGCGCGGCGGTGATGAGCAGCCGCGGCCCAGATCGGCCGGAATCCAGCTCCCAGTAAGGGATCTCGACGCGATCCCCGTTGCCGCGCACGAACGTCAGCCGTTTGACTTGCGGTTGTCTGATGGCAGTGGACATGGTGTTCCTATAGGTATGAATCCAGAAGCGCCGGACATGAATGGCGCCACGGTACCGCAGCCGGCCTCGCGGGTCAAGACGCCGGATGCGGCCCACTGCGCGGCTCCCCGTTCCACCCAAACAACAGGCGCCAGGAGGGAACGGCTCAGCCGATTACCGGATGCCGAACAGCGTGCCCTGGCCCAGGTATTCGTAGGCGCCGAGGTCCACGCGGCGCTGCCAGCGGTCCAGCCGGTGCAGGCCCTCGACATCGGCCGCGCCCTCCATCCAGGCCTGGTTCGTGCCGGTGTCCACGCAGGGGGAATCCGACTGGAGCCGGTAATCGGGCGCGGCCGGATCGGCGCTCACGAACTTCGGATGCGTCGTGAAGTTGCCCTGCGACGTGGGCAGGTTCTTGCCGCCCACGCAGCAATGCCAGAACCAGTTGGTCTGAACGGCGTCGGTGTTCAAGTACAGATTGGCCGACTTATTGCTGTAGACGATGCAGTTGACCACCCGGTACACGGCGCCGGCCGTCGGGTCGGTGTCAAACCGGATGCCGCCGCCCGCGCCGCTGTAATTGCTGACGATCGTGCAGTTGACCAGCGAAAACCCATTTGAACTCACCCAGACTCCACCCCCGTTCACGCCTGAATTCCCGGTCAACAGCGAGTTGCGCAGGACGGCCTGGTTGTTGGGCAGGTCGGCCGCCGCGCCGCCGCGCAAGCCGGCGGTATTGTTGCGCAGGATGCAGTTTTCCACCGTCACCTTGTAGGCGGCCGGGAAGAACACCGCGCCGCCCTGAGACGCGGAATTTTCGGCAAACGTGCAGTCGCGCACCGTGCCGCTCGCTCCGCCGGCACCGCTGATGCCGCCGCCGAAATTCGCGGCGGTATTGGCGCGGAACAGGCAGTTCGCGATCCGCCCCGCCCAGGTGCCTGCCGTATATATGGCAGCGCCGTACCTTGAAGGTCCGGACTGGTTCTTAAGGAAGACGCAGTTCGTGACGTTGCCGCGCGTCAGGGACACCGCGCCGCCGTCAGCGCCCACAATATAAAAATTGGACAGCGTCAGGCTGTCCAGCCAGGCGTCCGCATGGTTGACCGTGAAGCACCGGTTGGTATAGTCCGGCAGCGCGCCGGTCAGCACCGTTTCGTCGCGGCCGAAATACCCCTTGATGGTGATATTGGTGGCCACGGTCACCTGCCCGGTAACCACGAACGTGTCGTTGGACATCCAGACGATCTCGCCGTTGGTGGCCGCGGCCACGGCGTCGTGCAGGTTCGTGGCGGCGTTCGGCCATGTCTGGTAGCCCGCTGCATGTCCGCCGCCGAGCGCCACGTAGCGGTCCGCCTGGCCGGCGGTGGGCCCGAGCCCGATTAGCAGGCACGCGATTCCCAGCACCCAGCCCTGTCGCCTTGCGTTCATCCTGTGTCCCCCCTGTGTTTCCGTGCGGACCTGTTTCCCGACCGGACCGCCCGCGCGGGCGCGGCGGTCACGGCTCGAACTCCGTTGGCGTCTTCCCGGCTTCCAGTTGAAAGGCATCGCACCACAGCGACGCGGGCGCAGCGGACGCCCCGGCGTCGCCGTGGAACCGGACCATGAGCATCACCCGCCGGGCACCGGCCGAAAACGGCAGGCTGTAGCGCGCCCATTCGCGGGACACCGTCACGGCGCGGGATTCCTTCCCGGCATGCAGGAAAACCGGGGCCCGGTCCCGGTCGGCGCGCAGCCAAACGGAAAACACGTACTGTTCCACGGCGCGGTGCGCGAACTCCTGGCTCCAATACACGATGCGGCCGGCGCCGTTTGAGGACGTCATGACCAGGCAGCGCTCGCCGTGATACGGCGACTCGGACGTCAACCCCCAGACCTGGTTCGAGCCGCCGGTGCGCTCCCAGGGGTTCAGGCTGGCCCCCGTCTGCCGCCAGTAATCCGGGCGGCCGGGCACGGTGGCCTCTTCCAGGCTCGGGTTGGGCAGCAGGTTTTTCATGCCGCGGCGCCCGGTTGGGTCGGCCGCCGGCTGCGCCGGCTCCGGTCCCTGGGGCGCCATGTCCACCGCCACGCGGATCGGCGCCGCGGGGGCGTGTTCCGTCCGCGGCTCGAGCCGATAGGCGCGCACGCCGAGCGGCTCGAGGGTGTCCTTGAAGGCGCCGGCCTCGATGCCGTACGGCTGCCCGCTGAACAGTTCGCGGACCGCGCCGCCCCCGACGAGCGGCGACGCCGTGCAGGTGATCGCCACCGGGCGCGCGATGGCGTTGGCGGCCAGGAGTACGAATCCGCCCTGTGGGTCGCGCTTGAGCGCAACGTGGACGTCTGGCAGGCGGTTGGCCTCGAAATCGTAGGGGCCGCCCGAGTAGGTCAGATCGCCGGGTAGGTCCGGCTCGAGGCAGACCGGTCCGAGCCGCTGCATGCGCCGCGCCAGCTCGCGGAGCGTATCCCAGTTCGCCTGCGCCCGTACCGGGTAGCTGAAATAGAGGATGCCCCGCGCGCCATGGATCAGCGCCAGGTAGGTCTGGCACATCTGCTCGACGGGCGTCAGCGCCCGGATCCTCGCTCCGCTGTATTCCGCGCCCATCAGCACGACCATGGGCACCTGGCGCAGCCGGCGCGCCTTGCGCGCCGTGTGATACGCCATCCAGGCCACGTACGCGATCGAGCCGCGCTCGCCCGTCCAGCCCGGCGTCCAGTAGGGATCGGTTCCGAGCATGTCCATCCAGTCGAACCACTCGTCGGGGAATTGCTGGATGTGGGGCGTGCAGTTCACGAAGACCGGGTGATAGCCGTCCGTGTCCTTGACCAGCCGGTAGGCCGCGCGGGCGGCCGGGAGTTGCCCGAACTCGGGGTTCAGAAAGGGCTCGTCGAACAGGAAAAACCCGGCCAGGGCGGGATGCCGCGCCGCTTCGCGTATCACGGGCACCAGGTAAGGCCGCTGGTTGTCGAAATACTCGCTGATGATGGCCGCTTTCGTCCGCGCGTCGCGGCCGGGAATGGCCGAGAGTACCATGCCCTTGACCCCAAGTCCCAGCGAGCAGGTCTCTGAATCCAGCTCGCGGTTGACGGCCTCGAGTTCGGCGGGCGTCAGCAGGCCGCCGGGATCCCTGACGCGCGTGCGGTCGTTGAACGGCACGTAATTCATGTCCGGCGCGGCGATCACCTTGAGCCCGTGGCGTGCGGCGGCCTCGAGATAGGCGCGGATGTCGGCCACCTGCGCGCCGTCCGGATCCGACCGGTCGCCTTCCGGCGCATAGGACCACTGCTGCAGGGTGTTGAAGCCCGCCGCCGCCATTTCGGCAAAGGCGTAGTCGTCGGCGGGCTTGATGCCGATGACCATGCCGAACGGGAAAAACGGAGCACCATTATCGAGCAGCCGGCCGTGGATCCGATCCACTTTCCATTCGCAGCCGGGCCGCGGCGCGCGCTTGACCAGATCGAGAACGGTGCTCGACACCGGAACACCGTCGGGACCACGGAGTTCCAGGCGGACGGCATGGACGCCGGCCGGCAGCGCCTCGAGCGGGACCGCGAGCCGCGCGTCCGCCGGCGGCGCGTCCTGGGCCGCCAGGGTCGCGCCGTCCAGGCACGCGGCGAGCGTCATCGTACGCCGGACGTCGTCCGCCAGGGCGATGCGGCAGAGGGCCGCGGCATTCGGCTCGTGCGTGTAGTAATCGCGGTCCCAGAACGCCGACACCAGGCGCTGCGCGGCGCCCGCCTCGAGCGCCCATTCCTGCCAGACCTCGCGCGTGGCCGGGTCGAGCAGGCGCAGGACCGTGCGCCGTTCGGCCATCTCGGCGACGGGCACCGGCACCCTCGCCGTCAGCCGCATGGCGCGCCCGTCCACCGGGAAGACATGCTCCGTGACGCGCGGCTCGCCGCCCACCGGCGTGTCGGCCACCGCCAGGCTCACGGCGCCGGACGCCGAACTGAACAGGACGAGGTCGGCGTTCAGGTCGTAATGCAGGGCTCCGTTCGTCGTGTAGTACCGTCCGCACTCGACCGCGCCGAGGGTCGGCAGCAGGGGCGCCGTCAGGCCGGCCAGGTCGAACCCGACCAGCCGCCCGAACCGCTCGGGCGCGTTCCAGGCATCCGCCGGCTCGCGCCCTTCGAGCGGCGCCCAGCTCAAGAACTCGCGGTCCACGCCCGTCTTCACATGCTGCGGATCGCGCTGGACGCGGAACGTGTCCACGATCAGGTTGAGCCGCGCACGGGCCGGATCGCCGTGCTCGGCGAGCAGGCAGAGCGGCAGCGCCAGTTCCGCCGTCCAGCCGAGCGGCTCGGCGCGGACCGCTGATTTCCAGGGAATGTTCCAGGCCTCGCGCTCGCGCCCGGCGGCGCGGGTCATGCGGAAGTCGGCGCGGGTGTTGGCCTTGTTGACGAGGAACTGGTAGAACACCGCGCCGTCCGTGCCGGGATCGAACGAGACCTGGACGTTATCCTCGCGCTGCACGGTGCTGTCATGCCCGACGTAGAGGGGCGGATCGCGCTGGGCCACGGGCTGGTCCACCTCGAAGCCCACGTACAGCCAGGCGGCGTCGCGGACCGCCATGGCCCGATGCCGGCGCGGCTCGGAGGGCAGCGGGCCGTTTGCCCGGTGGAACGCGTCCACGCGGGCCGCCGTGCGCCAGCAGGCGTCGGTGAGCGAGCCGTCCACGACCGGCGGCGCCGCGCAGACCGGCACGGCCAGCTCCGGTACGGATGGCATGTCCGCGCGTCCCGCCCCGGCCGCTGCCAGCGCCAGCGATGTCAAGCCTGCGATTCGGAGTATCATGGCGGATGGTCCTCTCTCTGCGCGTTCGATCACATGCCGGCGTCCGCCCTCGTGCTCGCGGCCGCCACGGGGGACCCGGTCTGGCGCCGGATGACATCCAGAGTATAGGCGCTGCATGTCCCTACGTAAAAGCCGTTCTGCCATACCCGGCATCCCGCCGCGCGCGCCAGGGCGTTCTGAAAGGCCAGCCCGATCGCCTCGGGCGATCGCGCGATGTCGCCGCGCAGGGCCAGATGCACGTGGTCGGGCATGACGGACAAGGCGGCCACCCGCGCCCCGCAGTGGGGCGCTGCCGCCAGTGCCGCGTCGCGCAGGCGACCCAGGATGGCCGGGGCCGTGACGCGAAACCGGCCGGATACCACCAGCACCATGTGCAGATTGTACCAGTAGCGGCCGCTGTGGGATTGCGATGGCATCTCCAGCGCGACGTCCGGGCAGGTGACCGTGAACTGCCGCATGTCTGCCGCAAACCGCGGGTCGGCACATCCTTCCCGGGCCACCTGCTTGCGGAGGTAACCGGCCACATCGGCATCGGTGTTTTCGCCAAGACTGCGGAACGCGACTTTGCGGCTGAAAGACGCCGGCAGACCGGCCCCGCGCAGGGCATGCTGCAGACGGCCCTTGACCCGCTGACAGCAGAACATCGGGCTGACGCTCGGGGCCGCCTGGAACAGCAGTTGGATCTTGGCGGCGTCGGCGTGGGCGGCTTGCAGGCGCAGGCCGTCGGACGCCCATGCCGGCGCCACGGAGCGAGCGATGTCGGCCGTGGCGGCGTGAAACGTTGCGTTGGCGGCGGGCCAGCCGGTCCAGTCGTAGCGGAGCGCGTGGATGACGCGGAGCGTGCGGGCGGAATAGAGGGGCTCGGGCGGGGGGAATGGGGCTAATCTTGCGTCCCTGCCGGACAAGCCGGCAGGGGACGGAAGAGGAACCGGTTTGGACTCCCCGGCGACCTCATTTCCCTTCTCCGCCGGCTCATCCTTCATCCCGTCTTCCCCACCTTCTCTGCCGGCTCAGGCGCCCCGGCGGCTCCATTTCCCTTCTCTGCCGGCTCGGGCGCCCCGGCGACCTCGTGTCGCCGGGAGCCAAGATCGGCAGGCCGGCCCTGTCCGCACCCCCTCTCCCGACCCGGCAAGGCACGCCCGCCGGGCGCGGCTTTCGCCGATCACACACCCGGCTCCACGTTCAGAACCCGCAGGTCCATGGCCCGGATACGGGCCTGCTCGCGCTCGAGGTCCGGATGTTCATAGCCCGGCGTCCAGAGCGTCACGGTCTGGCCGGCGGCCATCGGCCACTCGAGCCGGTCCCCCACCCGCCGGGGCTCGGCGCCGGAGACCGTAACCGGCTGCTCCCCGAACGGGTTCTTCAGCCGGCAGTCCCTCGCCGCGCCGGCGCGGATGCGCACCCAGCGCACGGCGCCGTCGCGCTTCAAGGCCGAGACGCGGAAGGCCCCTTCCGCCAGCAGGTCCACGAACAGGACGTCGGCCCAGCGGCCCGGGAGCGCGGGAAAGACCCGCAGCGTATCGTGCCAGCCCTGGAGGAGCATATCGCTCAATCCGCGCGCGACGCCGCAGGTGGCGTCAATCACCAGGCGCTGCGGGCCAGCCT
>CAZUYI010000037.1:8177-13021 GCA_964624095.1 uncultured Verrucomicrobiota bacterium
GTGGCCGTCGCCATGACCGTGCGGGTCGACTTCACCGTCTCGGCGCAAAAAGCCGGCGAACTCACCGATGCCGCACTGGCGCAACCGGCGTTCAACGGTCTGGCGGAAGGGCTGTTCGTCAATCACCAGGCGCTGCGGGCCAGCCTGGTAATGGAACAAGTCCTTGGCCTGCGGCTCGCCGGGCCGGGGCGTCGTGAAGAACGTCGTGCCCTTGTAGCCGGCGGCGCTGGTCGCAACGGCGTTGGGCAGCAGGAAGGTGTCGCGGAACGTGCGCGCGAACTGGGCGGCCATCTCGCCGCGGCCGACAACGGCGGCCATGCTGACCATTTGCCCGTAGGTATGCGTGTGCCAGAAGTACGTGCCGAGCGCGAGGTACTGCAGCAGGCTGTAGTCAATGATCCGGCGCTCCGCGTCCGACCCGTCAATCGTCAGGTCCATCGCCGGGTGGATGGGCATGAGGTGCGACGGATGCCGGTAGGAGCGGTCGAGCGGCCGGTCCTTCCAGAGCGCCAGCACGGCAGGCCCGCGCGACGGCCGGGCATTGCACGAGAGCGGCGGTCCGAAGTCCGCCAGGGGATACGGCGGCAGCGCCCCGTGGATTTCCCGCGCGCGAGCGGACAGCGTTTCGCGGCCGAGCGCCTGTTCCATCTCGACGATCCAGTCGCAGCAGCGGCGGATGAGCGCGAGGTCAATGGTCGGGTCCCTGGCCCAGGACTCCGGCGCCCCTTCGAGGTATTCCGGACTGGACGACAGCGGCACGTGATAGAGGCCGTCGTCCTCGCGCACGAGGTTTTCCGAGTAAAAAAGAAACGCCGATCGCATGAGCGGGTAGCCGCGCTTGCGGAGCCAGTCCACATCCAGGCTGAACCGCCAGCGCTGCCAAACCAGTTCAGCCAGGAACCCCGTATTGCTCCAGGCCATGTTGACGGAGTTCCAGCAGCAATCGCCGGCTTGCGTGTAGCCCGGCATGAAGGCGCAGCCCATGAAGGCCCCGCCCGTCCCGAACACCGTGCGGGTAAACGCCTCGATGGCGGGCAACATGGCGTACAGATGATCGAGCCACACGTCGAGCAGCTCGAGGTGCCCGCTGGGCGCCGCCGGCCAAAACATTTCCTGTTGATTGATGTTGCAGAAAAACGCGCCGCGCCAGGGACAGAGATTCGCGTCGTTGGGCCACAGCGCGCCGATGCCGGGCGGCACGCTGCCCGGCCGCGCGGCGCTGCCCAGCAGGTAGATCGCGAGATGCCAGAGAAACTCCAGGTCCCGCTCGGGCAGCGCCACCGACGCGCCCGCCCAGAAGGCATGCCAGGCGGCGGCATGCGCGGCGAACAGTCCGTCGAGGCCGATCCGCTCCGCCGCGGCGCGCTTCTCGAGCGCGCGGCGCCGGGCCTCCTCCGCGCTCGCGCCGCGGCCCACGGCGGCGAGGATGTCGGGCCCGGCTGGGTTCCAGCAGACGCAGAAAAAGGTGTCCGGCACGATCTGCTGTTCGGCCAGCTCGAGGGCGCCCTCGCGCGATCGGACGACGGCCGGATGCCCGAGCGCGGCCAGTTCGGGTTGCACCTCGTCAAACGGCCGGAACCTCAGCGTGGCGCCGGCCGGCCAGGGCGCCAGGCGCAGGGCAAACAGGTCGTCGGTCCGGGCAACGAATGCCCGGAGCGTGTGTTCGCCCGCCGCGCTCCGCACGGTGCCGGCGAGCAGGGCGTCGCCCATCGTCAACCGCAGGTCGCAGGCCGGCTCGAACTCGGCGTCCGTTTCGAACCGGCCAAGGAACAGCTTGCGGGGCCGGAGCGGATCGGGCTTGAGCCCGGCGGCTTTCAGGCGGCTGAGGGACTCGAAGTCCCGGCGCTCGACCAGCTCGCGCAATGTCCGGTACGGCCAGCGCTCCGGGTGACTGTCGCTGCGCAGGTCCCAGGCGGACGCGCTGTCGAGCGTGAACCGCAGGCGGCGCCCGTCGGCCCAGGCCATGACGCCCAGTTCGCCGTTGCCCAGCGGCGCGCCTTCAATCCAGCGGGTAGGCAGCGTTTGAAATCGAAGCCGCGGAATCGCCTGGGTGCCCATCGCCACGATCCTCCCATCCATCTGCCCGCAGCCGCCGCCCGCCGAGGCCGGCGCGCGTTGCACGCTCCGCCCATCAACAGAACCATGCAATTACTTGACATTTTTTCACGCGCCGGAGTGTCCGGCAACCGGAATCGCTTGCTTTCTCTTGTGTTTTATTGCGGCGTAGGGCGGCGGGGATTCTTGTGGGCGTACGGCGCCCCCAGCAGGACTCGGGGCGGAATGCCGAAATAGCGGTGGAAGGCCTTGGAAAAATAGCTCGTGTCGTCGTAGCCGACCGACTGGGCCGCCTCCTTGACCGACCGGGCGCCCTGCTGGAGCAGGAGCCGGGCCTGGCGCATGCGCAGGCTGGTCAGGTAGGCGAACAGCGAAAACTCGTGTTCGCGGCTGAACACGTGGGACAGGGTATAGGGGCTGACGCCCAGGGACTCCGCCATGCCAATGAGCGTCACATGCTCGCGGTAGTGCTGCTCCAGGTACTGCTTGGCCTTCAGCAGAATGGCCTGGCGCCGACGCACGGTGGATTCGGCAAGCAGCGCGCGCCGCTCGCCGACCCGCATGCGGCCGCGCGCGATCAGGAGCAGAACGGCCAGCACATACGTGCGGAT
This sequence comes from uncultured Verrucomicrobiota bacterium, assembly GCA_964624095.1. Lineage (GTDB taxonomy): Bacteria > Verrucomicrobiota > Kiritimatiellia > JAAZAB01 > JAAZAB01 > CAZEVX01. The sequence continues at coordinate 10,844 of CAZUYI010000037.1, forward strand.
GAGGAGTTCGTCCGTGGGAGCGCCGGCGGCCAAGGTCGTCTGGATGCGTTCGAACAGCCCGGTGATTTCACGGCTGATGGGCACGCGCAGCGCGGCGCGGTCGGCCCCGGGGAACAGGCGCCAGAAGAACCCCTCGGCCTTCCAGGAGAAAAACAGCATGAAGACCCGCGGAAAGTCGGCCAGGTCGTACTCGTCGCGGTGGCGCGCCCCCGTCGGGAGCAGCAGCAGTTCGCTGGTCGTGCCGATGACCCGCCGCCCGGCATCCATTCGGAAACTCAGCCGTCCGTTCAGCACGTAATGGAACTCGGCGCACCAGCTCCGGTGCCACTTGTTGCGCCAGATGGGATCGAGCGGCATCATGCCCATCGAGCAGACGTTCGGCAGGCAGGCAAACGCCTGGGCGGACCTGGAATCGCTGAGAAGGGGTGTCGGCATCGGACCCGCCGTTCGCAACCCGTTACCCGTGCGGATACGGGCCGACTCTACCATGCCCTTCCCCGGCCTGGCAACGGCCATCGGCGCCCCAACCCCGCGGGACATGGGCCGCACCCGGTCATGCCCCGCCTCATGCGCGCGGGGCAGACGAGGAGGTTCGCCCGTCGGCGGGCAGCCGGGCCGCTCGGGGCCGGGCAGCGGCTCACCACATCTCGTGGAGCATGGCGATGGCGGCGTCGGTCATCATCGTGGCGGCTTCCGGAACCAGGTGCCGCGTCATGAACGGCCACTCGCCGTAGCCGCCGCGGTTTGCCTGCTCGACAGGCGGGATATAGCCGACGGAATCGTTGGCATACGCCACCACCCAGGTGCGGGCGGCGGGCGAATAGCGCTTGATCTCGAGGCCGAGCGCCGTGAAGGCCTCGCCGGGCAACGCCGCCAGCGCCAACTCGCCCAGTCGAAAGCACTGGACCGGAACGATTCGTTCGGCCGGCTCGGGGTTATAGGCATCATAGCGCAGGGGCCAGGCCTTCTCCAGGTAATTGAGGTTCGGCTTGTTGCGGAAGGCCTCCATTATGCGGTCCGTCTCGGGCGTCTTCTGGAGACGCGGAATGACGAGCTGCCGGAGGCGCACATCGAGGGGCGCGGCGGGCAGGGGCGTGGCGGCCTGCTCGAGGGCCAGCATGGCGGCTCCGGCGATCCCGCGCCAAACTCGCGGACGGGCCGCCGCGCAATCCACGTCGCCGCCGGTTCCCTGCAGGAACAGGCAGGGCACGTCCGCGCCGTAGACCGCCGCCAGCGTGCGCGCCATTTCCCCGGGCCATTCCGCCCAGATCTCGTCGCCGCCGCTGTTAGGATGCCCGGCAAAGTTCACGGCCAGGGCTCGTACTCGCTCCTCCGCGTCGTACACGCCCAGCACCTGCACGGACGTGTCGAGCGGGCCGGCGTAGCCGATCCGCTCGTCGTTCGGCTGGCCCAGCGGCCGCATGTCGTAGAGGTCCCGGCCGTTCTTGAGCCGGCACAGCTTGTTCCGCGTGAAGCCGGGCGCATCGGCCAGTCCCGCGTGCAGCGTCGCGTCGAACAGAGACGCGCAGGCCTCCTGCACGGCCCGGACGATGGCGTCGACGATGACCTCGGGATAGCCGGGAATGGGGTCCACCGGGTTGCCCGGCATTTTGTTGAACGCGGGGCCGGTGTGCGTGTGCGTGGAGGCGATGAGGATGGATTCCGGCGCCAGGCCGCACTCGGCGGCCAGGCGGGCGCGGACCGGCTCCGCCACGCTCGGCAAGATGTAGGCTATATCATTCGCCACCAGCGCCATCCGGCGCCCGCCGCTCTCGATCACCAGCGCCTTGGCGTAGAGCTCGCTGCGGACGGCCTTGGCAAAGCGCTTGTGAAAATAGCCGCACAACTCGGAGCCGAGCGGGGGCGTAAAGGGCCGCTGGGCTACGCCCACGCGGCAGGCGGTTGGCTCGGTCATGGCGAAAGCTCCTTTCGGTTAACGGGCGGCGGTCGGCCGGGCCCGGGCTTCGGCTTGCTTGGCGTTGCAAGGGCACTGGATTTTTCCCGGGGCTATCTGCGCCAGGTTCTCAAACACCTTGTGGTACGCCGCGCCCAGGCGCTCGACGGCCTCCGCGCGACCCGCGAGAGGCCTGGACAGGGCACGGTTCTTCCGCCGGGCCGCGGCGTCACCACATCTCGTGGAGCATGGCGATGGCGGCGTCGGTCATCATCGTGGCGGCT
>CAZUYI010000038.1:0-1114 GCA_964624095.1 uncultured Verrucomicrobiota bacterium
AAAACGGCCCAGTTCGTCGTTGACGATGGATTCCACCAGCCCCTGCGCCTCGCTGTTGCCCAGCTTGGTCTTGGTCTGCCCCTCGAACTGGGGATTGGGAATCTTCACGTTGATCACGGCCGTCAGCCCCTCGCGAACGTCGTCGCCCGACATCGTCTCGGCCTCGTCCTTGATCAGCCGGTTGGTTTTGGCGTAGGTATTGATCGTGCGCGTCAGCGCCGAGCGGAACCCGCTCAGGTGCGTGCCGCCTTCAATGGTGTTGATGTTGTTCACGTAGGAGCACAGGGTCTCCGTGTAGGCGTCCGTGTACTGCAGGGCAATGCCCACCGTCACGCCCTCGCGCTCCTTGCAGAACCCGATCACCTTGGGATGGATCAGGTTCTTGTTGCGGTTCAGGTGCTGCACGAATTCGACGATCCCACCCTTGAACTTGAAGGTCTCCTCCCGCGGCGGCTCCTCCTGCTGCAGGCGGATGTCAACGCCCCCGTTGAGAAAGGCCAGCTCGCGCAGGCGGGCCGCCAGGATGTCCCACTCGAACCGGGTCGTGGAAAAAATGGAGGCGTCCGGAAAAAACGTCACCTGGGTCCCCGTCCCCTTGGTCTTCCCGATCTGCTTCAGCGGCGAGGCGGTCACGCCCCGCTCGTACCGCTGGTGATAGACGATCCCGTCCCGGCGGACCTCGACTTCCATCCACTCGCTGAGCGCGTTGACGCACGACACGCCCACGCCGTGCAGCCCGCCGGAAACCTTGTAGCTGCGGTGGTCGAACTTCCCGCCCGCGTGCAGCGTGGTCATGACGACTTCCAGCGCCGGCTTGTGCTCCGTGGCGTGCATGTCCACCGGGATGCCGCGCCCGTTGTCGTTCACCGTGACGGATCCGTCGGAATTGAGGGTCACCTGGATGGCCGTGCAGTAGCCGGCCAGCGCCTCGTCCACGCTGTTATCCACCACCTCGAATACGCAGTGGTGCAGCCCGCGTACGGCCGTGTCGCCAATGTACATCGCCGGGCGCCGGCGTACCGCTTCCATGCCTTCCAGCACGGAAATCGTCGTGGCATCGTATTGCTTCGCGGCCGCTTCCCGCGCGCCGTCGCTCAGCGGCGCGGCCTCGGCG
>CAZUYI010000038.1:1124-5479 GCA_964624095.1 uncultured Verrucomicrobiota bacterium
CCGGGGCCGGGGTGGGGGCCGCGCCGGAGGCGGCGGCCGCAGCGTCTGAAACGGGCTTGGAGGAACGGGATGCTGTCGTCGCACGTGCTCTGGGCATAAGAATCCTTTCTTCGGTCAACCAACCAAAGCATTATAGAAGACACGGCCCACAAATGCAACGATTTTTCGCACCCGCCGGCCCCAAAACAAGCGCGATGAACTCATTCGTAAGTGATTATTATACAGTGATATACGCTTTGATCCGAGAAGCGCATATTTGAGCCGTTGCGGGGGTGGGCGAACACGGCGGCGCGAAGCCTTGCAGGGGGCCCTGCTTGGCCGACGCCACACGGAGGAGAACCGGTTGGGTCGGTGCCCGCGCTGCGCGGCGGAGGCTGCCGGTTCCGTGGCGCTGAACGGGCGTTTTCTCCGGCGGTCTCGCGCGGGTACCGGGGATCAAGAGCCGGAGCCTGGACGCGTGTGAGGGTCTGGTAACGAGTGGAATGGCCCCCCTCGGGGTGCGGCCGTTTGGCATTGACAGCGGCCGGTGAGGTGTGCCACGGTCCGGCCGGTGGGCGGCCCGGCAGGCAGCCGGAGGGAAGAAGCCTCATTCGGAGAGCGGCCGATGGCATTACTCCGCGATGGCGAGCGGCGGGGAGGGAGCGGGCTGCGCCGCTCCGCGGCGCGGGCCCTGGTGATTGACGGCCTGCGCATGACCCACTCGGCGGCGCGGTTCTGGGCGGCTCTGGTGAGCGAACTGGCCGAGGACTTTCCGGACTGCGACCGGATCCTGTTTGAGACGCTGTCCGCCGTGCGGTTGGACCGGGCCTGTCTGTATCCCGAATCGGCCTTGCAGCGCGAGATGGACCGGACCGCCGAGTCCGGCTCGCTGCGGCAGGCGTTGGAAGACACCTTGCACGAGCTGGCGTGGGGCGGCTTGCCGGACGCCGTGCGGGTTCAGTTGCTGGCCGGCGATCGTCCTCTGCGGAGCTGCGCGCTGCCGCTCGACTGCGTGGATGCGGAGATTTTCGCCACCCTGGCGGCCTGGCTGCTCGAGTGGGCGCGGATTCCCGAATCGCAGTGGCAGGCCGGCCGCCTGGAGGGCGGGTTCGGCTTCCGGGATCCGGACGCCGGGTGGTCGGGCCGCCTGGGCGTGGAGCTGATCCGGGAGCCGGTCCACGAAGGCTTGTCCCGTTGGCAGACGACGTTGCGCCTGGCCTGGAACGACCCCGGGCCGCGGCCGCCGGCCGGGTGTCCGTGAAAAGGCGCTTGCAACGGGCCGCCGGACGCATACAATCCCGGCCCGTTATGCAGGAACCCGGTTCCGCGCCCGGGCGGTGGACAGCGTGGGCTGAATGCGAGGTGCCGTTATGCAGGTGGTGGTGTGTATCAAGCAGGTTCCGGACACCGCGGATGTCAAGATTGATCCCAAGACGAACACCCTGATCCGGGAAGGGGTGGCGTCCATCATCAATCCGTTCGACATGTATGCCATCGAGGAGGGCGTGCGCCTGAAGGAGCAGTTCGGCGGCACGGTTACGGCTCTCTCGATGGGGCCGCCGCAGGCGGAGGCGGCGCTGCGTGAAGCCCTCTCGCTGGGCGTGGACGCCGCCGTCCTTCTGTCGGACCGCGCCTTTGCAGGCAGCGACACCTGGGCCACGAGCTATACGCTGTCGCAGGCCATCCGCAAGCTCGGGAACGTGGATCTGATCCTGTGCGGCAAGCAGGCGTCCGACGGCGATACCGCCCAGGTCGGCCCGGGCATGGCCGCGCACCTGGACCTGCCCCAGATAACCTATGTCCGCAGGATTGCCGCCATCGCCGACGGCCGGATCGAGGCCGAACGCCTGCTCGAGGACGGCATCGAGCGCATTGCCGCGCCGCTGCCCTGCGTGCTCACGGTCGTCAAGGAAATCAACGAGCCGCGCCTGCCCTCGCTCAAGGGCAAGCTGGCCGCGCGCAAGGCCGCAATCACGACCTGGAAGGCCGCCGACCTCGGGTGCGAGCCGGGCTTGCTGGGGCTCGACGGGTCGCCGACCAAGGTGGTCAGAATCTTCTCGCCGCCGCCCCGGCCGGGCGGACAGGTGTTCAGGGGCGAGCCGGACGCCATGGTGGCGGAGCTGGTCGCCAAACTGAAGGACGCCGTCATCGCGGCCGCCTCGTAGGCGGGCTGCCGGGGGACCCGATATGGAACGCGAACCGATCGTCGTGTTGAAGGAAAAATGCGTCGGCTGCCGGCTGTGCCTCAAGGCCTGTCCGTTTGGCGCCATTAGTATGCCGGAGCGCGTGGCGGTCATTGACGTGGCCACGTGCACGCTCTGCGGGGCCTGCGTGGAGGCCTGCCGCAAGTTCAAGGCCATCGAGATGCGCGTCCCGGCGCCCGTTCCAGCCTCGGCGGGCCTGGACCTGGCGGCCTGGCGCGACGTCTGGATTTTCGCCGAGCAGAAGGACGGCCGGATCCAGAGCATCACCTATGAACTGCTGGGCGAGGGGCGCAAGCTGGCCGACCAGCTCGCGATGAAACTCTGCGCCGTCCTGCTGGGCGACGCGGTCAAGGACCAGGCGCCGGCCCTGATCCAGCGCGGGGCCGACCGCGTGATCCTGGTCGAGTCCCCGGAGCTGGGCTACTTCCAGGACGAGCGCTACGCCGCCGTGCTGGTGGACCTGATTCGCCGGCGCCAACCGGCGATCCTGCTCTGCGGCGCCACGGCTGTCGGGCGCAGTCTCGTCTCGCGGGTGGCGGTGCCGCTGCGGGCGGGTCTGACGGCCGACTGCACGGGGCTGGCGATTGACCCGGAGACCCATAACCTGCTTCAGACGCGGCCGGCCTTCGGCGGCAACATCATGGCCACCATCGTCACGCCGCGCCACCGGCCCCAGATGGCCACCGTGCGCCACAAGGTGATGAAGGAAGCCGTCGTGGATCCGGCGCGGACGGGCGAGACGGTGGTCGAGCAGGTGGCCGCCGCGATCCTGCAGTCGCGGGCCCGGCGCCTGGCGTTCACGCCCGAGCAGGAGACCACGGCCAACATCGCCGAGGCGAACATCATTGTCTCGGGCGGGCGCGGCCTGCAGGCGCCGGAGCATTTCGCCCTCGTGCGCGAGCTGGCCGAGGTGCTCGGCGCCGGCGTGGGGTCCTCCCGCGCGGCGGTGGATGCGGGCTGGATTCCCTATTCGCACCAGGTGGGCCAGACGGGCAAGACGGTCTGTCCCAAGATTTACATTGCCTGCGGCATCAGCGGCCAGATTCAGCACCTGGCCGGCATGTCCTCCTCGGACCTGATCGTGGCGATCAACAAGGACCCGGACGCGCCCATTTTCCGCGTGGCCACCTACGGGCTGGTTGGGGACCTGTTCAAAATCCTGCCGCTGCTCACCCGCGAGTTCAAGCGGGTGCTGACCCGTTGACCTAGTACCGCGGGTCCGGCGGAGCGGAAACGCGTTGCCATGGCGGGCGGCAAACAACGGGAAGTCGAACGGGAACGGAGCGTCCAGGGGTCCGCCTGGGACGGGGTGCACTTGGGCTATTTTTCCGATCCGGCCATTGCCGCCAGCCTGGTCGAGATCGTCCTGGACAAGGCGGCCGAATGCCGGCCGGCAGCCGTCGTGGATATCGGCGGCGGCACGGGATTCATCCTGTCGGAGCTGGACCGGCGGGGCCTGGACCCGTCCGTTGCCCTGGTGGACGTGGACGTGTCCCACACCCAGATCGGCGCCATCCGCCATTCGAGAATCCGGGGAGTGCCGGGCTCGGTTGACGGGTTCCGGCGCGAGCGCCTGCTCCCGGAAGGCGGTCGGATGCTGTTCATCATGCGCTCGGTACTCCATTACCTGGGGCCGGAAGGGCTTGGGCAGGCCCTGCGCCATGTCCGGTCCCAGATGGAGCGAGGCGAATATTTCGTCCACCAGACGGCCTGCTTCGATACCCCCCGCATGGCCGAGTGCATGAATGCCCTCTATGCCGGGCTGGGCACCGGCAAGCGATACCCCGCGCTCCCCGATCTGACCGCCGCGCTGGAAGCCGCCGGCTTCGCGGTCTGCTCCCACCGCCGATGCCCGGCCCTCACCCTGACCTCGGAGGAATTGGAGAGCCGCTACGGCGTGGCCCCGGCCACCCTGGCGTCCATCCGGCGCGAGCTGGGCGCCCGGTTCGCCGATGTGCCCGAGGTCTTCGAGGCGGGGCCGGACCGGTTCGTGGCCTGCCTGTATTACCGTGTCTTTGTGACCCGGTCGGCCTGAGGCGGGCCGAGTGGCCCTTGCGGGCGGAGCCCGTCCCGTCCGCGTTGACAAGGAGAACCTTTATGCGCACGCTCGTCATCGGCGGCAGCGGATTCCTCAGCGGGGCGGTGGTCCGGCGCGCCCAGGGGCGCGGCGAC
>CAZUYI010000038.1:5489-7829 GCA_964624095.1 uncultured Verrucomicrobiota bacterium
GAGGTCTGGATACTCACGCGCGGCCGGAGGCCCGTGCCGGCCGGTTGCCGGGTGCTCGAGGCCGATCGTACCGATCCGGCGGCCTTCGGCGCAGTCATCCGGTCGGCCGGCGTTCTCTGGGACCTGGTGCTCGACGTGATCTGCTACCATCCTGCCGAGATGCGCGCGATCCTCGACGTGCTGCCCGGCCGGGCGCGCCAGTACGTGTTGATCTCGACGGATTTCGTCTACGATCCGGCGCGGCGTCTGTTCCCGCAACCGACCGACACTCCGTACTACACGGCGGCGGGATATGGCGGCGAAAAGCGCGCCTGCGAGCGGCTCCTGATGGACAGCGCGACCCGGGAGATGGCCTGGACGATTTTCCGCCCCAACCACATCTACGGGCCCGGCAGCCAGCTCGGATGCCTGCCGGCCCATGCGCGCGATGCCGACCTGCTGCGCCGCATCCGCGCGGGCGAACCCCTGCGGCTCGTGGACGGCGGGCGGCTGCTCCAGATGCCGGTCTTCGTCGAGGACGTGGCTGACCTGGCGCTCAGCGCGGCCGGCAATGCGGCGGCCGCGGGGCGCATCTTCCACGCGCCCGGCCCGGAATGCGTCGAGTCGCGCCGCTACTACGAGCAGGTCGCGGAGCTCGTCGGGCGAAAGGCCGTGCTCGATACGCTGTCCGGCGACGCCTACCTCCGCGAGCATCCGGACAAGGCCCCGTTTCTCTGTCACCGCGTCTACGATCTCGCGCCGCTGGCCGCCGCCGGGCTCGCGGTGCCCCATACCCCCCTGCGCGACGGGCTGGCCCGCCAGATCGAATGGCTGGATGCCCAGGCGTAAATCGGGTGGGCTGCCAAGGGGCATCCGCGGACGCCTTACCCGGCCCACGGGGTCCAGGGGGCATCGGCCGGCAGGCGCCGGAACCGGGCGCCCGCGCCCAGCCGCCGGTACAGCCGCGCCGTCCAGCGGTAGGCCGCCGGCAGGGCGCCGCGGATGGTTATCGGGCGGGGATATACCGCTCCGAGCAGCTCCGGCAAATCGCCCACTTTCAAGATGCCCGGTATTTCCGGTGTCGCGGGATCGGTGTGCGTGGTCGGCGGCGCCTCGAGGATTAGCTCGGTGATCGAGGGATTGAGCAGCGCCGCATACAGCGCCAGCACGGCCGTATGGCCGGCGCCGAATACCGCCAGACGCCGGAGCCCCGTCTCGCGCCGCAGGAGCGTAATGCCCGCCAGTAAATCGGACACTTGGCGCTCCGGAAGGCTTTGCCCCAGCAGCGGGTACGTGCGGCGCAGCGTCCACGCGTAGCCGGGGCCGACCGAGTGGTCCCCCGTGTTCCGGACTTCGATGCAGGCGATCAGCCGGCCCGGCGCCAGGTTCCGGGCGCCCGGTAGACCACGGCTGGACTGCGCGTCGGGACTCAACGCGAATGCCACGCCGGCGTCGCGGGCCGGATGGAACGAAGCGGGCGCCGCCGTGCGCAGGCGCAGCCGGAGTCCGTCGGCCTGGTCAAACAGGTAGCTGCGGTAGACGAGGGCGGCGGCGCCGTCGTTCCGCATCTCGATGAGCCGCTCGAGGCCGCCGTCGGCCGGAACATAACGGAACGGCCCGCGCCGCAGCGCCGCGCGTATGGCGCGGGAGCGGCGCTTCCAGTCGGCGCGGCCGGGCGACCCCGGGTCGGGCGCGAGCCGGATCAGCCGCCGATCCATGTCTTTCATCCGGTTTCGCGCGGGAGGCCGGCCGTGGAACACGCGGAGCGCGGCCGGCGGCTCGGCTGGCCGGGCATCCGGCCCGTCCACGGGTCCGGTATGGCCCTGGAGGTGCCGCTGGAACCACGCGTAAACGGCCCGGCTCAAGGCGGGGGTATAGCCGTGGGTCGCCGCGTCTTCCACGAGCCGGACGTTTCCGGGAACCCCCAGCGCCGCATACTGGCGCCGGATGCGGCGCAGCGCCTCGCGGAACGCGTACGGCCGCCAGAGCGGATCGTCGGTCCCGGCGGCGACGAGCAGCGGGCGGGGCGCGATCAGCGCCCCGAGGTCGGGCGTGCACCACTGCTCGGTGTTGACCCAGAAGGCGCAATCGCAATGCGAATCGATCGTGCGGTCCACGGCATGCTGCTCGATGGTGCCGGTCTGGCAGACCGGGGCGGCGCAGGCCACCCGCGTGTCGGCCGCCGCGAGGAACCAGGAAATGGCGCCGCCGCCGCTCAAGCCGGTGACGCCCAGCCGCCGGGAATCCACGTCCGGCCGGGCGGCCAGGTAATCGAGCGCCCGCATGGCGTTCCACACCTCGGCTGCCGCCGGCGTGTAGCCGCGGCTGATCCAGTCCCAGCGCCCGAAATGGTAGGTGCCG
>CAZUYI010000038.1:7839-13021 GCA_964624095.1 uncultured Verrucomicrobiota bacterium
CCCCTGGCCCTCGCCGACCTGGATGGGGTCCAGGGACAGCGCCACGTACCCGTGCCGCCCGAACCAGCGTGCCTGCGCCTGGTACAGGGGCGTCGCCTTGCCGGCCCGCGAATGGCCGCACAGGTACAGCACCGCCGGCAGCCGCCCCGCCGCGCGGGCGGGCCGGTACAGCGTGCCCGGAACCACGGCGCCCGGCAGGCTCTGGAAGTGGAGCAGGTCCACCGTGTAGTCGCCGCGCTCGAGCCGGCCGGTGATCCGGACCTTCAGCGGCGTGCGCGGCGGCAGGGGATCGAGCCCCAGCATGTCGAGCCAGCGGCGGCGCCGAGCCGTCAGGCCGGCGCGCCAGGCGGCGGGCGAGAGCGGCGCGGCGAGCGAGCGCCTGGACACGGCGCGCGCCTGCGCGCAGATGGAGTCGTAGATCATAACCAGCCTTTCATGTGCCGATCCGGGCGCCGGGGGGTTGCCTCGAATGCGTCGCCGTCACGTCCGACGGTCCTTGGGGCCCCGGCATGTGGCGCTCCGCATGCACGCGACGAATCGTCTTAACCCGGGCCGGCGGCGCGCCAACCGGACCAGAGCCGCCCGGCGCGCTCCACCGCGCGGTCAACGCACCGAGACGCAGATTCCGGGCGCTCCGCCGAAAACCAGCGTGGACGGCGTGGGTCCCACCAGAATGAACCATTCGCCGGTCGCTTCCCGATACACCGCCGGCGCGGCGCGGCCGGTCCCGGCATAGTCGGCCGGCGCCGGAAAGAAGCCCGCGCCGCCGAGCGTCGCGGCCGCCATCGCGTAGCCCGATCCGGAACGCATCACCCGCCACACGCCGGCTGCGCTCGCGTAGACCGCCGGGTCCGCCTTCCGGTCTCCGTCATAGTCGGCCGGGACCGGTACGTCGCCCGCCCCGCCAAAGGCAAAAGCCGACGGCTGATACGCGGCGCCGGACAACAGGACCTGCCATGCGCCGGACCCGACGGCATGCACGGCCGGGTCGGCCTTCCCGTCACCGTCATAATCGGCCGGAACCGCCATGCGGCCGGGCCCGCCAAAATATCCATGAGTCGTGCCAGGCGGCTCGGCGGAACACCGGATCCACCATTCGCCCGTGGCGGGCCGGTAGAGCGCCAGGTCGGTCCGGCGATCGCCGTCATAATCCGCCGGCACGAGCACGCCGCTCAATCCCACCGCCTGGCGCTGAAGCGGATAGCCGCTGCCCGACAGCCGGCCGAGCCACAGGCCCTGGGTGACCGCGTACACGGCGGGATCGGTCCGGCGATCGCCGTCATAATCCGCCGGCACGGGCGTCTGGCCGGGGCCGCCCAGCGTGAAGGTCACCGGCCTGTAGGCCGCGCCCGACAATAAGATATGCCACAGTCCGGCGCTCTCGATATAGACCGCCGGGTCCGCTCGCCCGTCGCCGTCATAATCCCCCGATGGCGCGGCCGTGACCACCACCAGATCGACGGGATCGGAGGCCTGATACCGGCCCGATGTCTCCGTGACAACCAGCCGCAGGCGATAGGGGCCCTCCGCCAGGGAGGTCAGGTCCCATTCGAATTGATACGCGAACGGAGTCGGATCCAGGACCGGCCCCAGCGCGATCCAGTCCGCCGCGCCGGCGGCTTGATACTCGAATTGCGCGCTCGCCACGCAAGACGCCGGGGCGGCGTGGCCCACCAGGCTGACCCGGCCGCTGAGGCGCGCGCCGCTTTTCGGTGTGCTGATCCAGACCTTTGTCTGGCCGGGTGCGCCGACCTGGATCGTGACGCTCGCCTCGCCCGTAAGCCCATGCGTGTCCGTGACCCGGACCCTTAGCGTATAGGATCCCGGCGTCGCGAGAGAATAGCCGGTCGTGGGGACGATCGTCGTGTGGTCAAACGTCCCGTTGCCGTCCGTGTCCCATTCGCAGGTCAGGATGGGCCGCCCGTCCGTCACCAGGGCCGTCAGGATTCCCTCGAGCGGCGCTTCCCCGCTCGACGGCTCCGCTGTCAGCGTGACGGGAGGCGGGATCGCGGCGAACGTCGCGGCGAGTGTATGGTCCGCCTGCACGTCGTGAAAGGTGAAGTCGAGCACGGGGCCCACCGACACCCCATCCACGAGCACATCGGCCACCGCATGGCCGGGGTCCGGGGTGATCGCGAAGGATTGGCTGTCCCCCCCGGTGACCCGGATGGCGCCCGAGGGTACGATGACGCCGCCCGGCCCGGCGCCGGCGGCGATCGTAAAGACGGGCAAGGCCGCATAGCCGGTATCCGACGTTCCGTAGCCGCCCGTTCCGCACCGGTTCTTCGCTTTCACGGAGTAGCTGTACGTGACGCCCGGCACGGCGGAGCAGTCCTCGAAAACGGGTTCTTCGACCGGGTCCGCGAGGAGGAGGAGCGGATCGCCGGGGACGCCGCGCCACACTTCGTACCCCGTGGCATCGAGGACCGGGTTCCAAGTTATTCGGACCCGGTCTTCGTAGGCCCCGTCGCTGGCCGCCACGCCGGCGGGCGCGGGAGGCGGCTCCTGCAGGATGGGCCGGCCGTCGGCGTCCAGCAGGCTGATCCAGACACGGGCGGCGCCGGATCCGTCCCGGTAAGGCCCGTCAATGGCGCGATTAAACGCCGCGTAGAGCGTGTAATTGACCGGCCCGAGCCGGTCGGGTTGCCCGTTCAGGGCAAACAGCTGCGGCCCGTGGAGTTCGCCGTTGTCGCCCGCATGGTTGTCCCAGGCCAGGTAGTGGTTGCCCAGCACCCAGGTGAGCGTGCGGCCCTGAGCCGCGAACGGCAGGCGCCGAAGCAGCCGGGAGGACATGTATTCATCAAAGGCGACGGATCCTTCCAGCTCGGGCGGCGGCGTATAGGCGCTCCCATAAATTTGCATGCCCGCGTCGTAGACATTGAATTCCATGTTGTGGAACTGGCTGCCCGCGTCCGAGCCCCATCCGTTGCAGGTGGGGGAATCGCCAATATTCACCGTCCACCGCCGCGGCGTCTCGCCGTACTCGACGTCCAGCCGCACGTAGGCCGCGGCCGTCCGCGCCGGGTCCAGGTCGAGTGCAATCAGCGCCTGATGGTCGGCCGGCTCCTGGATAAAACGAATCGACGGGATGCCGGTGCAGCTGTGCGTGTGGCGGATCAGGTCAATCCCGGCCGTGGGTTCCACCAGAAACTCCAGGGGCGCGGCCGCGTGGCGGTGCCCGTGATTGACGTTCCAGCCGGTCGCGTCGGAGCCGTTGAACGCCTGGACCCAGTAATAGTAGATCTGGCCCGGCGCGGCCGAATCGTCCGTGAAGGTCAGGCCGGCCGTCGTACCGAGTTCGATCGCGCCGTGACTGTCGTGTGTCGTGCTGCGGCAGATGCGGTAGCGCGTGGCCTGAGGCACGGGACGCCAGGTGATGGGCACGCTCTCGGCGGAGGCTCCGTCGCCGGCATCCAGATACTCAGGCACGCGACGCTCGCTCGTCGGCCCGGCCACGTCGTTGACCGTCGGCCAGACCGGTACCGGCACGGTGCGGTCCACGGTCGTGCCGTCGCCCACCTGGCCGGCGTAATTGGCGCCCCAACCCCAGACCGTGCCGTCCGTTGTGACTGCCAGCGAATGCATGAAACGGGCGGCGATGGACACGACACCGGTCAGTCCCGAAACCGGGGTCGGCGTCGCGGAATAGTAGTGGGCCATGCCCCAAGGATGGGGCAGGGCGGGCGTCGGCCGGCCGTCGCCCAGTTCGCCGTGTTCGTTGTAGCCCCAGGCCCGGACCGTGCCGTTCGCCCTCAACGCCACGACATGACCGGCCCCCGCCGCGATGGCCGTTACGCCGGTCAGCCCGCTCGCCGGAACCGGCGCGCGACTGTCCGTCAGCGAGCCGTTGCCCAGTTGCCCGTAATAATTGTTGCCCCAGGCCCACACGGTCCCGTCGCGCCGCAGGGCCGCGGAATAGCCCCAGCCCGCCGCAATCGCGGCGACATCGGACAGGCCGGCCACGAAAACGGGTGCCAGGCGCGTGGCGGTGGTCCCATCCCCCAGTTGCCCGTAATAATTGTTACCCCAGGCCCGGACGGTGCCGTCCTCCATCAGGGCCAGCGTATGCCAGCCGCCCGCGGCCACGGCGACGACACCGGAGAGGCCCGGCACCTGCAGCGGAAGGCTGTGGCTGGAGATCATCGTCCCGCACTGGCCGTAGTCGTCCCAACCCCAGGCCCAGGCCGTGCCGTCTTGCTGGAGCGCCGCGAGATGAATGACGTTGCCCGAAATCGTCCGGACACCCGCCAGGTGCGGAGCCGGTTCCGGCGAAAGCCGAAACGAGATCTCCGGCATGCGATCCCAGCCCCAGGCCCGGACGGTCCCGTCGGCCATGAGCGCAAAGGACGAATGATTGCCGCCCGCGACCGACCTCACGCCCGCCAGCCCGGGCACGGGCGCCGGCTGGTAGCGCGCGGCCGTCGTCCCGTTCCCGAGGGCGCCCCACGCGTTGTGGCCCCACGTCCAGACCGCCCCGCCGTACGCCACCAGTGAATGCTCCAGGCCGACTGCCACCACGGGTGCCTCGGGTGTGTCGCCGTCGTGAAGTGCGCCGGCTCCCGGAGTCGCGGGCCAACCCGCGACCGCGCCCAGGAGCGCCCCCGCCATCAGGCGCCACCCGATTCGCGGCCGACCTGCGCGCCCGCCTTTTCCGAATGTTCCACGCGCCGTCTTCATGTGAATCCCCCCTCGCGCCTGGCCGTGCCCAGAGCAGCTGACCGAACTGCCCCGCGCCTGCACTCCATATAACGGCTTGATCATCTGTATCGGCAAGCTGGCTGATGAAGACTATCCATGCCAATGCGCCGGGCGGCGCGTCCACCTTTGTCTCTTATGTTGTGCTTGGTTTAGTCGCGTGTCAACACTGGAAAGGCGGGAAAAAATGGGCATGGGTGACCCGCGTTGACCCGGCCCCGGCGCCAGGTTCCGCGCGGGGCGTTCCTTTCACGCGGAGGGCGGGCTTGCCCGGCCTGTTCATGATGCGGCTCGACGAAGTGTCCGGGACTAGACGGCATTCCTCTCCGGGCGGTGGTGTTCTTTCTCTTGGGCGCCGGGCGGGAACCGCGCGGCCAGGTGGCGTTCGAGTTCGTCGAGCCGGCACCAGGCATGGCGCGGCCAGAAGGGCAGGGCGCCGGTTTTCCTGAGGTGGCGCCCGGCGCGCGTGTTGAACGTGCCTCGCGCG
>CAZUYI010000039.1:0-12932 GCA_964624095.1 uncultured Verrucomicrobiota bacterium
CGGGCGCGCAGCTTCCGCGACCACGGCTACGACGTCAAGGCCCGCATGAGCCTGCTGGCCCTCGAACAGAAGCTGCCCTATATCCATAACATGGTCGGCTGGAATTACCGGATGACCGAGATGCAGTCGGCGATCGGCCTGTGCGAACTCGACCGCATGGATTCCTGGAACATGCCGGCCCGGCGCCGGAACGGCCGGATCCTGCTGGAGGCGCTGCGCTCGCTGCCGCAGGTCAAGTACGTGCCGGTGGACACGCCCGAGCGGCGCAACGGCTGGTACGTGCTGGCCTTTTCGCTCGACATCGAGGCCATGCGCTGCACGATCCAGGAGTTCGTAAAGGCTGCCGGGGCCGAGGGGATCCCCTGCTGGAAGGTCTTCTGGCCCCAGTGTCACACCGAGCGCGCCTACCGCGAGTTCAACGCCTTCGGGAAGTCCGGGTTTCCGTTCCGGTCCAAGGAATACACCGATCCGGCCGGCGTGCGCTACGGCGAGGTCAAGGTGCCCAACGCCCTCTGGCACGAGTCCCACACGTTTACCTGCTTCGCCTTCCCGACGTTTACGGAATCGGACGTGACGCAGATTGCCGAGGGCCTCGTGAAGGTCATCCGCCACTATGCGAAGTGAGGTCCGTCGCGCGGTGAGGTTGGAATGCGGCGCGGCGGAGGTGGCGTTCACCCCGCCGCCCGGCCTGCCGTTGATGGGCAATTTCCGGGACGACTACGCCGCCCGCGGCACGCATGATCCGCTCATGGCCCGGGCGCTCGTCGTCCGCGGGGCGGGCGGCGCGGCGGGCGTGCTGGTGCTGGACCTCTGCATCCTGACCGCCGAGAACACCGCCTTCCTGCGCCGGGAAATGGCCCGGACGTCGGCCGTGCCGCCGGACCGCGTTCTGATCGCCGCCACCCATACTCACAGCGGGCCGGCGCCCGCGCCCCTGGGACCCCTGCCCAGTTCCCCGCCGCGGGCCGTGCGCCGGTTCCTGGCCCGGGCCGCCACCGCCGTCGGGCTCGCCGAGCGCGCGCTGGGCCCGGCAGACCTGCGTGTCGGGCGCGCGCGCGAGGCGCGCGTGTCCTTCTGCCGCCGGCTCGCCTGCCGGGACGGCCGCACGCACATGAACTGGGAAGGGCTCGATCCCGCGTTCGTCCGTCGCGCGCTGGGCAAGCCGGACGACGAGCTCCTCGTCCTCGGCGCGCGGGGGCACGACGGATGGCGCGCCGCCTTGATAAACTTCGGACTGCACCCGGCGGTGCTGGCGGGCGACAACTGGCTCTACTCGGCCGATTATCCCGGCTATCTGGCCGAGGCGCTGCGCCGGCTCGCGGGATCCGGGCTCGTGCCGATCTTCGCCAACGGCTGCTGCGGCAACGTGAATCATATCGACTACCGCGATCCGCTCCAGGGGCGAGGCTACCAGATGACCCAGCGGATCGGCCACATGCTGGCCGTCGGCGCCGCGGAGGCCCTCCAGCGGGCCGAGCCGGTGCGCGGCGCCGAGGTGGCGGTCTCGCGGGAACGGGTGCGCCTCGAGCGCCTGCGCATCCCCGAGGCGCGGCGCCGCTGGGCGGCGCGCGTGGCGGCGCGCGCCCGCGCGCGCCCAGCGAAAGGCCAGGTGGACGGGCTGCCGGACGCCTGCTATGCCGACATGCTGCTCGACATGCACGCCCGGCAGCACGAGCCGGTGACTGCCGAGGTCATGGCTCTCCGCGCGGGGGACGTCGGGCTGGTGGGGCTGCCGGGCGAGTTTTTCTGCGAGTTCGGTGTCCGCATCAAGCGCGCGTCGCCGGCCCGCCACACGCTGGTGATCGAGCTGGCCAACGACGAACTGGGCTATTTCCCGACGCGACGCGCCTTCCGCGAAGGCGGCTACGAACCCACCCCGGGCACCACCTATTTCCCGGCCGGCGCCGGGGAGCGCCTGGCGGCGTCCGCCCTGCGCCAGCTCGAACGGCTGTTCGCGCGGAACGCCCCCGCCGCGGCGGCCCGGCCCGCCGGAGCGCGGGCGCGGGACGATCGGAGGTAAACCATGGAGGATCCATCGCCAAGCGCCAGGCTGCCGACCCTCACGCCGATCCAGGAGCGGTGGGCAGACCGTGTCCTGGCGAACCTGACGCTCGATCAGAAGCTGGGCCAGCTCGTCTGCGAACGCGAGGCTTTCATCCGGCGCCAGCCAGATCCCGCGGCCTGGCTGCAGCAGTATCCCGTCGGCTCCGCCTTCGTGGGCGCCGAGATCATCCAGGCCGACCTCGACCGCACCGACCCGGTGCGCGAGGCGGTGTCCGCGCTGCGGGCGGCGACCGGGCCGGCGCCCATCCTGTGCTGCGGCGATTTCGAGCACGGCGTGGGCTCGGAGATCAGCGGGATGACCCGTTTCCCCGCCCTCATGACGCTGGGCGCGACGCGCGATCCAGCGCTGGCCTGCGCCTACGGCGAAGCCATTGCCCGTGAAGCACGGAGCTTGGGCGTCGGCTGGGCCTTCGCGCCGGTGGCGGACCTGAGCGTCAACCCGGCCAATCCGGTTGTCAACCAGCGCGCGGCGGGGGACGACGCGGAGGCCGTCCTGTCGCTCCTGCGCCCGCACATCCGCGGCATGCAGGAGAACGGCATCGCGGCGTGCGCCAAGCATTTCCCAGGCGACGGCACCGACGACCGCAACCAGCACATGGTGACCGCCCTGAACACGATGAGCCTGGCCCGGTGGCGCCGGACCCAGGGCCGGGTCTTCCGGGACCTGATCGCCGACGGCGTGGCCTCCATCATGATCGGGCACCTGGCCTTCCCGGCCCTCGAACCGCCCGACCGCCGCACGGGCCGGTACCGCCCGGCCACGGCCAGCCGCCGCGTCATGACCGACCTGCTCCGCGGCGAGCTCGGATTCCAGGGCGTGGCGGTCACCGATGCCCTCACGATGGCCGGGTTCTGCACCTGGGCGCCGTACGAGCAGCGGATGCTCGATTGTTTCCAGGCCGGGGCCGATGTGTTCCTCTGGCCGGACACGCCCCGGTGGTTCGCGCTGATGCGGCGCGCGCTCGAGGACGGCCGGGCGGACCCGGCGCGGCTCGACGAGTCGGTGCGCCGGGTGCTGCGCCTCAAGGCCCGGCTCGGCTTGCCGGACTGGGCGCCGGGCGCCCGGCTGGATGCCGGGCGGCTGGCGGCCCACCGGGCCGTCGCCGACCGGGTGGCCGAGCACTCCGTCACCCTGCTGCGCTGCGCGCAGGGCCGGCTGCCGTTGCGGGGCGAGGGCGCCTCGCTGCTGATGCTGGTCCTGCAGGGCCAGCCCGTGGCGGCGGATGCCTTTGCGCCGTTCCGCTCGGTCTTCGAGCAGCGCGGATTCCGCGTGACGCTCGGCGCCTTCGCGGACTTCAAGCGCTACCGGGACGACCTCGACCGCTACGCGGCCGTCCTGGCGCTGATCCACATCGGCACCTTGAACAGCCAGGGCGTCATGCGAATCACCGGCCCGGCCGCGGGACAGGTCTGGCCGTTCGTGGCCCATCCCTATGAGCGCGTCGTCTGGATTTCGTTCGGGAATCCATACGGGCTCTACGAGGTGGCCTCGGCGGAGACCTATGTCAATGCCTATTGCGACAGCGCGGCCAGCCAGGTGGCCGCCGCCCGCGCCCTGCTCGGCGAGATCCCGTTCCAGGGCCGCTCGCCGGTCGCCTGCCGTTATGCCTTCCGGCGCGGGCAGGGCCTGACGGATCTGCCGTGAGCGTGCGCGCCGCGCCCGGAGGCATGACGCGCGTGGCGGATACCGGCTAACGAAAAGGGGACCGCATATGGGAATCAGCATCGGCCTCGTGGGCCTCGGGGAATTCGGATCGCATTTTGCGGAGCTGTTCAAGGAACACCCGCTTGTCAGCCGCGTCGCGCTCTGCGATCGCGAACCGGACCGCATCCGCCGAATCGCGGAGAAGCCTTCGTTTCACGAGAAATTCAATCCGCGCGACGCCTACGCCTCGCTGGAGGACATCTGCCGCAGCGACCTGGACGCCCTGGTCATCCAGACCCAGCCGTGGCTGCACGCGCCGCAGTGCATCCAGGCCCTGAAGGCGGGCAAGCACGTCTACAGCGCCGTACCGATCATCTCGGTGCCCGACGGCGCGGAAATCCTCGACTGGTGCACACGGCTCGTCGAGGCCTGCCGGTCCACCGGCCTGCACTACATGCTCGGCGAAACCACATTCTATCACCCGGAAACCATGTTCTGCCGGCGCAAGGCCGCCGAGGGCGCCTTCGGCCAGTTCGTCTATGCCGAGGGCGAATACATCCACGACGTGGACTCAGCCTGCAGCCTGCGGGTGGTCCACCGCTACCGCACCGACAGCCAGGCCGGCCGGGAATGGCTCTCCGAGGGCGCCCGCTACCGCGAGCGAGGCGTCCGGGGCGGCCCCATGCATTACCCCACGCATTCGGTCAGCGGGCCGGTGAGCGTCATGGGGGCGCACGCGGTCAAGGTGACGGCCTACGGCATTCCAAACCGGAACGCGGACCCGTTTTTCGGCAGCCAGGCCTTTAGCAACGAAGTGGCGCTCTTCAAGATGAGCAACGGCGTGCCCGTGCGCATCTGCGAGTTCCGCGAGGCGGCCGGGACGGTCAGCAAGAGCGAGGCCTTCCGCGTCTTCGGGACCCGCGGCGCCTACGCGGGGCACCCGGTCAAGCCGCACGAGGGGCGCGATCTCTGGTACGACAACGGACGCGTCGGCCCGGAGAGCGGCCGGCCGGCGCAGGTCACGCGCCTGACGGCGGCGGAGATGCGGGATCCGCTGCCGCCGGAGGTGGAGCTGGCCTTCAAGAAGGTCATGCACCGGGACCTGAACGACCAGGACCTGCAGCGGCTCGAGTTCCGGCCCGCGGGGCACGAGGGCTCGCACCCGTATCTGGTTCACGAGTTCGTGGACGCCATTGCCCGCGGGCGCCGGCCGGCCATCCACGTGTGGGAGGCGGTGCGCTACATGGCCATGGGCGTCATGGCCCACGAATCGGCCTTGCGCGGCGGCGAGACGCTGGCCGTGCCGGACTGGGGCGACCCGCCGGCGTAGGAGCGGCCCATGACCGGGCGCGAGACCCGCGCGCGCCGGCGGGATCGGAAAGGAATCGAGTCTATGGCGACCAGCCTGACGGAGTACCGGCGGGCGGCGGCGCTGGCCGTCTTGCTGGGGGCGGGCGCGGGCCACGCGGTTCCGCTGGACCTGCCGGTTTGCGATCGTCCGCCGCTGCTGGACGGGCGCCTGGACGATCCGGCCTGGCGGCAGGCCGTGGAGGTGCCGCACCTCTACGGCATGAACAGCGACCAGCCGGCCCCGGAAACGTCCCTGCGGCTGATGCGCGATGGCGCCTGGTTTTATCTCGGCGCCACCTGCCGTAACCCGCGCATGGAGCACGTGTCGCAACGGGCGTTCGAGGCCGGCGGGCCGGTGAACGACGACGACTCGCTCGAAACGTTCATCCGGCCGTCGGCCGGCGATGGCGAGCCCTACTACCATGTCCTGCTCAACTTCGCGGGCGTGCTCAAGACGCAGCGCTGCACGGAGTCCGGCGAACGGAATCTCGGCTGGACTCCGCCCTGCCGCGCGGCGACGCGCCGGGAGGCGGACGGCTGGACGGCGGAACTCGCGATCCCGTGGTTCTGCCTGGCGGCGCGGGACCTGTCCGGGCTGCGTCTCAACATCGGGCGCAACCTGATGGCGGTGGACCTCGATGCATACGGCGCCAAGCAGGGCGAGACGCTCGTGCATCAGGCGCTGCGGCCCAACAGCCGCGGATACCACGCCGCCGGGAACTTCCTACCGGTGGCCGGCCTGGCGGGCTTCGTGCCGGACCTTCCGTTTGCCCCCTGGATCTCGGCGGCGTCGGTGACGGGCCTGCGGCAGGCGGGCGGGCGGGCGGTGTACGGCGTGCGCGCGGAGCTCGATCTCGACACGCCAGTGGCCGGCGCGGCGCGGGCGTGCGTCGTGGAGACGCTGGGCGACGGCGCGGTGACGGCGGCGGTGCGGGACATCCAGCTGACCGGCCGCCAGACGGTCGAGTGGGAGGTTGCGCCCGCGGACTGGGGCGCGCGCGACGTGCGGGTGCAGGTGCGGGACCCGGCCGACGGCAACCTGCTGGCCGAGCGCCGGATTGACGACACGGCGGCGATCCGCGTGATCCGGAAGGCGTGCGCGGGGCGCCATTATTATGCCTCCGAACCGACCGCCGAGTTCCGGGTGGAGGTGGGCTTGCCCGCCGAACTGCTCGGGCGCGCCGTGCTGGCGCTCGAGGCCGGCGGCCGGATTTGCTCGGAAACCCGGGGCCTGCAGCCGCGCATGACCGTCGGCCTGCCCGTGTCCGGCCTGGCCATGGGCCGACAGACCGTGACGGTGCGGGTGCTGCTCGATGGCGTCGAGCTGGCCTCGCAGCCGGTGCCGGTGACGCGGCTGGAGCCGCGGCCGGGCTTCGAGGTGCAGGCGGACCGGCTGCGGGGCGTGCTGCTCAAGAACCAGGAGCCGTTCTTCCCGGTTGGCGTCTACGGGCACACGCTGCAATGGCGGCTGGGCGTGCAGAACTGCGAGGATGACGACGAGGCGATGTTCCGATTCCTGGGCGAAGACATCGGCCTGAACCTGGTCGTTCGGTCGGGCTCGCCCGCGTCTGCGCATCTGCCGCGGTTCATGGAACTCGCCCAGCGGTACGGGCTGCAGGTGATCACCTGGACGTATCCGGTGGCCCACGCCCCGATGAGCATGATGCGCCAGCGGCTCGGCGGCCGCGTGGATTTCAGCACTCTGGATCTGCCCGAGTCCATCCGGCACGCCATGGAGCACGACCCGGGCTTCTGGTCAGGCGTTCACGGCTCGCTGCCGACGGCCGAGCGGCTGCGGTTCCGCAAAGCGGTCTACGACCGCCTGGCGGATGGGGCGGCCGCGGAGGCCGCGCAGTTGCGGACGTACCCGAATCTCCTGGCGTACCTGAACATTGACGAGCCCAACCTGGTCAACCCGGACGACCGCATCGCGGCCGCCGACTGGTACTGGAACACGGTGGATCCGGTGGATCCGCACCGGCCGAAGCTCTTCTGCTATGCGCGGCAGATTCCGCACGGCGACCGCTGGACGCGCTGGGGCGAGATTCTGGCCTACGACGTCTACACCTATCCCTACCGCGGCACCTTTTCCAGTCAGCCCGGCGCGATCGGCGCCTGGTACGCCTGGCAGTTGCGCGAGCGCTGCCGGCAGGACGACAAGATCATGTGGTTCATTCCCCTCTGCAACATGGTGGATCCGGCGCGGTCGCCGATCGGATTGAGCCGCGACCAGATGCTGTGCGAGGCCTATGCGGCCGTCATCTACGGGGCGCGCGGACTGGTCTATTTCGCGCTTAACAACGTTATCGGCCAGGACGCCTGGGACGCCCTGCGGACGATTGCCGCGCAGGTGCGGGAGCTTGCGCCGGCGCTGCTGGGCGGGGATCCGGAGCAGGCCATCCGCTATCCGCCGGACTCCTTCCGGCCGCGCGAGCAGGTGTTTCCCATGGTCAATGCGGCGGCTTTCCGTTTCCCGGACGGGCAGGTGCTGCTGCTGGCAGTCAATATTCGGCCGACGGCCGTCCAGGCGGGGTTCCGGGTCGGATCGCTGCGGAGCGGGACGCGCCTCTTCGCCGGGACGCCGGACGGGGCGCCGCTGCGGATCGAGGCCGGATCGTTCCAGGACCGGTTCGAGCCCTACGGCGTGCGCGCCTATCGCCTCGACCTCGGCGGGCCGGAAGCGCCGATCGAGGTGGCGCTCGACCTGGCGGACTGCCCGGACGAGCGCGCCCCGGAACCCGACCTGATCGGCACCGTGCGCCGGGCGATGATGGGGCGGAACCACATGCCCAACCCGTGCTTCGAGCGGCAGACGAATCCCGGCGTACCGGATTTTTACCGGCCCTATTTCTGCCTCTCCACCGATCCGTACTGGGGCAAAAAAGGCGTCAGCGACTGGTACGTGGACGATGCGGTGCGCTGGAACGGGCATGCGTCGCTGCGGATGTACAAGCGCGGCGTGGCCGAGCGCGGGTTCAAGACCCGCGGGCTCACCGGGTGCTGTTATCCGCCCGCGTCGGACAAGCCGGTCCCGATGGTCTTCTCGTTCTACGCGCGGGCCGACCCGCCGAACGCCACGCTCTGGATTCAGCTGGGCAAGGAACAGACGGTCGGCCCCATCGGTGGGGACTGGAGCCGCTACAGCCACGCCTTCACCCTGTCGGCGGGCGCGCGGCCCAACCTGGGCGCGTGTTCGTTCCTGCTCATTCCCTCCGCGAAGTCCGCGATCTGGATCAGCGGCCTGCAGATCGAGCAGGGCCTCGAGCCGACGGAGTTCCAGGACGATGCCGCGGCTCCGGCGGCCGCCCCGGTGCCCGCCCCGGCGGCGGAGGTTGGGGGGCATCGGTTGAGCAACCCGGGCGCCGAGACCGGGACGGCCACCGGCTGGACGGGCTTCGAGGCGCTGCCGCACGGCGTGCTCGGCATCCGGCGCGGCGACGGACGCACCGGCGACTATGCCTTCGACTGGCACGGCCAGTCCAAGCAGATCCTATCGGACTGGGTGGCCGTGGATCCCGCCAAGGACTACGCCCTCAGCGGCTGGTTCCGAGCGGACACGGGCTCGGTGAGCGGCCTGGTGTTCGGACTCCTGCTGGCGGACGCCCGCCAGCGCCCGATCCTGCACTGGAACGTGTTCTCGCGGCCGGGCACGCGCACGGAGCTGGCGGAACCCTGCCGCCCGGGCGACCGCCTGCTGCGCGTGCGCGACGCATCCGCCTGGGCGCCGGGCGCGTCGTTTGTCGCAGCCCTGGGCGCCGAGGAAAACACCGTGACATTTGACATTGTGCCGCGGGGCGTAGAGTCTATCGTGAACGAGGGCGCCGTCTGGCGGATCGCCCTGAACACGCCGTGCGGGCTCGAGCGCCCGGCGGGCACGCCGGTCGTGCAGAATGTCGCCGGGAACAACGGCCTGTTTCTGCGGGGACCGGAGATCCCGGATCGCTGGACGGAATGGAAGGGCCGGATCGCGGCCCGGCAGTGGTGGCCGGGCACGGCCTACGCGCGCGTGGTGGTGCTCGGTTTGCGCCCGGGCTCCGGGGCCCTGCGGATGGACGATTTCCGGTTCGAACAGGTCGAGTGATTCACGGAGGTGACCGGCCATAAGTACACGAACGACACGCGCGGAAGAGTCAGCCGCTAGACGCGCCTCCTGGCGGAGGGGGAAACTGGTCCTTGATGCGCGGAGGGTCGGCGCGTAGAGCACCCATGAGGCGAAGGCCGGCAGCGAGAGCACCGACGACGCCGGCTACGGTAACCCGTGACTGGCGATCAGCAACGCCGTCGCCAACACCGCCGCCGGAACGGCCAGGGTGGCCGCGGGCCGCTATGACGTCGGCGAGCCCATCGCGACCTCCAAGGCGCTGACGGTCCGCCGTTGGAACAAAGGAACGGGCGGCGCGGCGCCCGGCGCCACCGGGCGGGACGGCGCGGCTGAAAGGATGGCTCGATGATCAAGGCCGGCTTTTTCGAAGTGGACATCTGCCCCTCCGTGCTGATGTCCAACACGAGTTTCGACCAGCTCCCGGTTGAGAACATCGCCGCCCCCCCCCGTCTGACCGCCGGCGTGTGGCAGTCCGGCGACCGGAAGATCGCCCTGGTTGGCGCGGACATCTGCAGCCTCCAGCGCACTGTCTGGGAGCAGGCGCGGGCCATCCTGGCCGACCGGTTCGGCATTCCGGCGCTCCTGGTCGCCGCGTCGCACGCGCACTCGAGCGGGCCGTCCATCAAGGACTGGGTCCTGCCGCGCGAAGACGTCATGGCCATCGAGGACGTCAAGCCGGAACGCCGGGAGCGCCTCTACGCCGTCCACCAGAAACCCGGGCAGGCGCCCGTGCCGGAGCCGACCAATCAGCTGTACCTGGACCTGCTCGTCTGCCGCATCGTGGACGCGGTGGTGTGCGCCGACAAGCGGCTGGAAGAGGTGTCCCTGATCATGGGCCGGGACCTTGTCCGGGACGTCGGGCACAATCGCCGCCAGAAGCTGCGCCAGGGCTGGACGGTCAGCCACGCCGGCAAGGGCAACCCGGACATCGTGGGCGACGCGGGCCCGATTGACGACGAGGTCGTGGCGCTGGGCGCCGTCAACCGGCAGGGCCGGGTGATCGGCGTGCTGGTCAACTACGGCTGCCACGCGACGGTCGCCGGGACCAAGGACGGGATTTCCGGGGATTGGCCCTGGCACATGCGCGAGACGCTTAAGCGGCTGATCGATCCGGCCGTGGTCACCGTCTTCCTGAACGGGTGCTGCGGCGATGTGACCCAGATTGACAGCCTGACCCTGGAGCCGTACCGGCAGGGGGAGCGCTGGGCGAGAATATTGGGGCGGCGGGTGGCCTACCCGGTGGCCGACATCCTCGATCGGGAGCCGGCGCACGAGTTCGACAGGCTCGGTTTCGCCTCCCGCGACCTGCCGCTCGCCTGGCGCCCGATCAGCGACGCGCTGTACCGCAGGGCGGTGGACCTGGTGAATGCCGGCAAGCCCGGCGAGCCCGGGTGCTGGTTCCCCATGGCGGTCATTCTGCACAAGAAGAAAGCGGAACGGGTCCCGCAGGCCCTCTGCCCGTTGAACGTGGTCCAGATCGGCAACCTGGTCATCGCGACGACGCCGGCCGAAACGTTCACCCGCACGGGCATGGACATCAAGGCGGCGTCTCCGTTTCCCTTCACCATGGCGGTCGAGCTGGTCAACGACTGGCTCGGCTACATGCCGACGGCCGACGCCTTCGGCCCGGAAGGCGGCGGCTACGAGCCGATCCTCAAGCAGGGCACCTGCCTCGAAGTGGACGCCGCCCGCAAGGTCACCGAGGCGCTGGCCGAGATGATCGGCCGGCTGCGGCCCGAGCGGGAGATCGAGGCGCCGCGTGTGCCCAGGGCGGGCCGGACCGGCACGCACGCCTTTCACAGCCGGCCGGAGGCGCTCTGACCGGCCGTCAGGCGCCTGGCCGGCGGCCCGCGCCCTGTGCGCGGGCAGGGTTCAGGAGCGCGAGCCAGGTGCGCACTGCGGCGGCCGGGTCGGGCGCCGCGGTGACGGCTGTCACCACCGCGAGGGTGCGGGCGCCGGCGGCTCGCAGGCAGGGCACGTGCTCGGGCTTGATGCCCCCCATGACGGTCCAGGGTACGCGCAGGCACGGGGCAATGGCCTCGAGGCCGGCCAGCCCCAGGAACGCGCCGCGCCAGGTTTTGGTCTGCGTCGGAAACAGCGGCCCGATATTGACGTACGAGGCCCCGTCGCGTTGGGCGGTCAGGGCCTCGGCCCTCGAATGGGTCGAGGCGCCCAGGATCAAATCCGGCGCCAGCCGGCGCGCGGCGGCGAGGGGAAAATCATCCTGGCCCAGGTGCACGCCGTCGGCGTCTACGGCCAGGGCGAGGTCCAGCCGGTCGTTGATGATCAGGAGCGCCCCGGCGTCGGCCGTCAGCGCACGGGCTGCTTCCGCCAGGCGGTACAGGGCGCGCAGGGGCATCGTTTTCTCGCGGAGCTGCACCAGCCGCAGGCCGGCATCCAGGGCGGCGCGCAGGATCTCCAGCGTGGTCCGTCCCCCGGACTGTTCCTGGGAGGTCACGAGGTACAGGCCCGCCGCCCGGAACCGGCGCATCCGGTCCCGGTGCCGGGCCCCGCGGCGCGGCGGCGCGCCGGTCGAACTGGCGGCGGCGTGCGTCATGGGGCGGCGGCGCGGTGCGGGAGGGTCAGCCCGACGGGCGCTTCGAGCGCCTCGCGATAGGCGGCCTCCCAATTTTTGAAGATCGGCTCGAGGCCCTTGCGGGCCAGCGCCCGGCAAAAGGCGGAGACGGACCGGCGGTCGCCGACGTCGAACTGGCCGCGCGCCCCGGCGCTTTCCGCGTGGTAACCGCCGACGGTCGTGCGGCTGGCAATGCTCATTTTATTGATGCCGATCCCGGCCATGCCGTCCCGGAACCGCGGCGACTCCCGCGTGGAGAGTACGAGGGGAACATCCGGCAGGCCGATGCGGAACGCGCAAATCAGGCGCGCCAGCAGCCGGTCGTCCACCGGGAAGGGCGGCTGGAACCCGCCTTGCTGCGGCTGGATGCGCGGAAACGAGATCGAAAGCCCGGCGCGCCACGCCCGCGCCCGGAGCGCCTGGACATGCTGAAAGAGCGCCAGGGCATCGGAGATCGGATCCGCCAGCCCGAGCAGCACGCCCAGCCCGGAGGTGCGCAGCCCGGCCTCGAGCGCCCGTGCGGGCGTCTCGAGCCGGAACCGGTAATCGCGCTTCGGGCCCGCCCGGTGCATGCGCGCGTAGGCAGCCGGGTCGTAGGTCTCCTGGTAGATCGTCAGGCCCGTGCAGCCGGCCCGCGCCAGCCCGCGGTACTCGTCCGCCGTCATGGGAAACACCTCGACCGTGACGAGGTGGAAGCGGCGGGCCGCCAGGGCGACGGCGTCGCGGACGTAGGCATAGCCGGCCTGCGGCACGCGTTCGCCGGTCAGCAGCAGCACCTCCTCGAATCCCATGGAAGCCAGCGTGTCGAGCTCAGCCGCGATCCGCGCCCGGCCCAGCCGGCTCCGCGGGCGGTTCCGGTCGGCCGCGAACCCGCAGTAGGCGCAGCGGTTGCAGCAATGGTCCGAGAGATAGAGCGGCGCGTACAGGCTGATCGTGCGGCCGAACTGGCGCTGCGTGAGGCGCCGGGCCCGGCCGGCCATGGCCTCGAGGGCGCCGTCGGCGGCCGGGGACAGGAGCGCCGCGAAATCGGACGCCGTCGGCCACTCAGCGGCCAGGGCCGCCCGCACGGACGCCGGGCGGGCGCGGCGGGCCGCCTCGCGCCAGGGCGCCGGGTCCAGTTCGGGCGGCAGGGTGGGGAGTGCGGTCATGGCGCGTCCGCGCCGGCCGGCCCGTTCAGCGCGGGTCGCGCGGCAGCC
>CAZUYI010000040.1:0-12714 GCA_964624095.1 uncultured Verrucomicrobiota bacterium
GCCGGCGCGAGCGATGGGCTCGGATTCGGTGAAAACACGCGGGCCGCCCTGATGACCCGCGGCCTGGCGGAAATGACCCGGCTCGGCGTGGCGCTCGGCGCGCGCGCCGAGACGTTCGCGGGACTGAGCGGGCTTGGCGACCTGGTCGTTACCTGCGCCAGCCGTGCCAGCCGCAACCATACCGTGGGCGTCCGGATCGGGCGCGGGGAGCCGGTGTCCGACATCCTCGCGGGCATGAAACAAGTGGCCGAGGGCGTTACCACCTGCCGGATCGCGCACGAGCTGGCCGGCCGGCTTGGCGTGCGCGCGCCGATCATCGCGGAAGTGGCCGCCGTGCTCTACGGAGGCAAACCGGCGGCGGCGGCGGTGGAAACGCTTCTCGAACGCGAGACCCGGCCGGAACGCGACTGACGACGTCACTCCGCCAGGAGTTGGTCGAGTTCCGGGTCGGCCGGCACCCCGTGGCGCCGCGCGTTGCGGTAGTGAACCCGGGCGGTGTCAAGGTCGGGCGGAGTCTGGTTCAGGCTGAGCCGGGCCAGGTTGTAGTAGGCGTCCCCGTGCTTCGGGTTGAGCGTCACCGCCCGCTTGAACGCCTCGCGCGCGGCATCGGCCTGGCCGGTCCCCGCCAGGGCCGCGCCGAGCGCGACGTGGGCGGGAACGCTCCGGGGCTTTTCCTTGACCGCTTCGCGCAGCAGGGGAAGGGCTTCCGCGAACTGGCCGTCCCGGCAAAGAACGAGTCCTGCCAGCAGGCGCAGATCGGCGTCCGGCGCCCGGATGGCCAGGACCCGGCGCGCGAGCGCGCGCGTATTTTCCTCCAGCCCGAGCCGCAGCCCACACCGCAGGGCGCCCTTCAGCGACGAGCGTTCGTCCGGGTAATAATCCAGGAGCGTCAGGTATAGAAACAGCGCGCCCTGCAGGTCGGCGGTTTTCTCGATCTCAACGGCCCGCTCCAGATTCGGTCCCAGCGGCATGCCGCTGCCCACCACCGGGATGGAGGAGCCTGCCGGCGCTGCGTCAACCGGCGGCGTGTCAACCGGCGGCGCCGGCGCCGCTGGGAGCGCAGGCGCGGCGATAACGGGGGCCGTGTTCGACGCGTGCGGCTCGGGTGCAGGCTGCGCCCGCAGCGCGTTCCAGGAATCCTGGCAATACCGGAGCCGGTACGCAATGACCGCCGGCTGCCAGGCCGGCTGGTCGGCTGCCAACCGGGTCAGCCGGCCAATGCACTCGGCATACAGCGCGGCCGCTTCGTCCGGCAGGCTGTTGTCCCGGAGCCAGTCGGCCGTCGTGATGGTTTCATAGATGGCCGCGTACCGGGCGGCTGGGTCGGCAGCCGTGCCCTCGGCGCGGGTTCCGCCGGCGGCCAGCAGCAGGCCAAGCACCAGGCCGGCCCATGGAATCGTTCGGTTCATACGGCGCCCTGTCCCGGCCGGGTTCCGGCCACGCGGCCCGTTTGACTTTGGACCGGCATCTGGTAATACTGTCCCCATGCCGCCCGACCACCCCATGCCTTCCCCACAGCCTGTGCATCAGACCACAGATGGCGGCGGTTGTCAACGGGGCGCCTGGCGGGCGGAGTCCCGCGGCCGCTCAACGGGGCGGGAGCGAGGCATGATTCTGGTGACCGTGCTCCTGTTCATGGCAACCCTCCTGGCGCTGATTGTCTACGCCCAGGCCTCCGCCTGGATCACCCTGCGGGCCGAGTCCCGGCGGACCGACCGGGCGGAACTGCACGTGGCGGCAACGGAAGCCGCATGGGCTGCGCTGCGGACGCTGGCGGCGGACGGTCAGCCCTGGGTGGATCACACCAACGAAGCCTGGGCGGAAGTCGTGACGAACCGGCTGCCAAACGCGGTCGTCACCGTGGCCGCGGTCGAGGACGAAAACCGGTGTTTCAGCGTCAATAACCTGCGGGTCATGCCCACCAATCCCGCCGTACGGGCGCCGGCGGGCATCGCGCGCGACGTGCTGGTCCTGGCGCAATGGCCGGACCCGGACGGCCTTGCGCAGTGCCTCAAGGACTGGGTGGACCCGGACGCGGAAGGGGTGCCCGGGCCGGGCGCGCTGCGCCCGCCGAACGGCCCATTCGAGAGTCCCGCCGAACTGTATGCCGTCCTGGAGAGCGCGGGCTCCGGCCGGGACCCGGTGTCAGGCGCGGCCGCGTTCACCGTGCTGCCCGAGCGTGACGGGCGCATCGAGCCGGTCAATGTAAACACCGCCGGGCGCGACGTGCTGTTGGCGCTGCTGGGTCCGGCGCGCGGCTCGCTGGCGGAGTTCATTGTCAAGCGCCGCGCGGTGCAGCCGGTGGTGGCGCTGGACGAGGTGCTGGACCCTGCCGCCCGGCGCGCGCTGGATCCCTACCTGGCGGCGTATAGCCGGTGCTTTTCGGTGTCGGCCACGGCCGAGCGCGGCTCGGCGCGCGCGGCCGTGTACGGGCTCGTGCGCCGAGACGAACGCGGCCAGGTCGAGGTGCTGCGCTGGACAGTGCGATAGTGGTAAGGTCATACGCTAGGAGAAGGCCGAAGCCGGATGCCTCTCCGCCGGACCCGTGACGGACGGGGCGCCGCTGCGCCGGCCCTGCGGATACGGAACAACGGGAAGGATCGTCCGCGTCGCGTCCTATCTCCGGATGCCATGGTACATCGCGAATCCATCCTGAGCTCAAGCCGAATGGACGCGCCGGTCCCGTTGCGGGCGTGCCGCGGCGCCGCGCTGGACGACGGCGCGGCGCGCATCGTGAGGGCACGGCGCACGCTGCGCGGCGCCGTGCGCTGGGAGCCGGAGCCGCCCGGCACCGCCGCGCCGAGTGCGCCCGTGATCGGATGCCTTCCGGTGGAGGAGAGCCTCACCACATGGCTGACCTCGCCCTGGGCGTCGCGCGCCAAGGCGGAAAAGGTCATGCCGTCGCTGCTGGACATCCAGTTGCCGTTTCCCATCGAGGAGTGCGTGGTCCGGTTCCTCGAAGTCAGGCGGCTCGCGGGCGGGCCGGTCCGCGCGCTGGTCTGCGCGGCGCGGCGCCCGGCCCTGCGCGCCTGCCTGGCCCGCTACCAGGCGGCGGGCCTGGACCCGCTCGCGCTGGATCACGAAGGGCTGGCCCTGTGGACCCAGGCGCTCGAGGAATGTCCCGCCGTCGCCGGGCTTCCGCGCGTGGTGCTCGGACTCGAGCCCGGCCGCGCCGTGCTGGCCGCCGGGGTCGGAACCCGCTTCGACCTCGCCCAGGCAACGGCGCTTCCAGACGAAGACCCGGAACGGGAATCCGCCCTGGCTGTCTGGCTCCGCCGCGTGCTGCAGGGCCTCCTGCCGGCCGGCGCCCCGGCGCAATGGCTGGCCGCCGGGTCGGATGCCGCCGATCCGGCGCGACTCCAGGCCGTTCGGGCCGCGCTGGCGAAACACTGGCCCGATCCTCTGGTCGCGCTGGACCAGCCGGAATGGGTCCTGGCCCGGGCGCTCGCGCACCGGGCGATCACCCGGGGTCCGTTGCGCTGCAACCTGCGCCAGGATGACCTGGCGCATCCGGCCGCCGTGGCCGGTGCCGCACGCCGCGCCCGCGCATCGGCCCTGTGCGTGCTGGCGGCAGGCCTGGCGCTGGTGGCGCTGGGCTTCATCGGGCGCGTGGTTGGCGAGCGGCGTGTCCGGCTGGCCCAGGAACGGCTGGACGCGCTGGCCGGCGCGCTGGCCCCCGGCGTATCCATCCCGTATGGACGGGAGCTGGCGGAAGCCCGCAAGGCGTGGGAAGCGGAACGGCCGGAACTGGCCCCGTTTCTCG
Organism: uncultured Verrucomicrobiota bacterium; assembly: GCA_964624095.1. GTDB lineage: Bacteria > Verrucomicrobiota > Kiritimatiellia > JAAZAB01 > JAAZAB01 > CAZEVX01. Next base: position 3,764 of record CAZUYI010000040.1, read on the forward strand.
AGGCGTTCGCGCCGTCCCTGACGGTGCGGTTGGCCGAGGTCGTTCGGGCGGGCGCAGAGGCCGGCGTAACCTTCGATGCGCTTACCTTGCGCCGGAACGGCCTCACGGGCTCCGGCGCGGCCGTCGCGGGAGAGTCGTGCGATCGTCTGGCGGCGCGGCTGACCGACCTGGGCTACACGGTCAACCTGGAGCGGCAGGACGCCGCGGGCGAGCCGGCACTGCGGTTTACGCTGGCGGCGCAAGGAGGCGGCTTGTGAAGCCTCGTGCCCTCACGGTCCTTTCAGGCGGAGCACTGGCCGCCCTGGCGGCCGGCCTGCTGGTAGCTGGCCTGGCCCTGCGCCAGGACGGTGTGCGGCGGGAACGCGCTGCCCGGAAATGGGCGGATGCCCGGCCGCTCGAGGCGCTGACCCGCGAGCGAGCCCGCTACCTGGCGGCCCGCGCGGCCTTCGAGCGGGCGGGTCATGCGGCGCCGGTTGCCCTGCCTGACCTGGTCCATACGGCCGCCGCCGGCTGCCGGGCCGAGTTCCGCGACCTGCCGTCGAAGCCGCTGGCTGGAGGCTGGGTGCTGCGGCAGGTCGAGGTGATGTTCGACGATCTGGCCTTTGACCGGTTGCCGCGCCTCCTGCAGGTGGTCGAATCCCAGCGCCCGCCCTGGCGCCTGGCGGAATGCGCCCTTGCCGCCCAGTCCCGGACGGCCGGGCGGGGTCGGGTGGTCCTTGTGCTGGAGGCGATTGGCAAGGAAGCACCCGGCCCGGCGCCTTCTGCCGGGCCGGAACCCCATTGACCGGCGCGCGGGCGCGGCTCAGAGGATCTTGAACTTCGGCAGGTCCTGGATGTCCACCATCCCGACCAGCCGGCCGCGGGCGTCCACCACGGGCAGATCATCCACGGCGTGTTCCTCGAAGCGCTTCAGGACCTCGATGGCCAGGTCGGTGGCGCGCACGGTCAGCGGCGAACGTGTCATGACCGTGCGGAGCGGCTGGCCGGTGATATCCGCCCGGCCGCCCGTGCCGATCAGACGCCGCAAGTCGCCGTCCGTAAAGATGCCGGCCAGCCGGTTCCCGCGTCCGACCACGCCGATGGCGCCCGCCTGCGCGCTGGTCATGGCCAGGATCGCCGCGCGAATGGGGGCGTCCTGGCTGACGCGGGCCAGCCGCGTGCCGGTGCGCATGATGTCGGCTACCCGGAGCAGCAGGGTGCGCCCGATGGCGCCGCCGGGATGCAGCTTGGCAAAGTCCTCCTTGCGGAATCCGCGCGCTTCCAGCAGCACGATGGCCAGGGCATCGCCAACCGCCAAGGCGGCCGTGGTGCTGGCCGTGGGCGCCAGGTTGAAGGGGCATGCCTCGCGGCGGACGGCCAGGCGGATGGCAACGTCACTGGCGCGCGCCAGGGCGCTGGAGTCCGGGCCGGTCAGGGCCACCACCCGCGCCCCTTGTCGTTTCGCGCCGGGCACCAGCTCGAGCAGTTCGGCCGACTCGCCGCTATGGCTGATGGCCAGCAACACGTCGTGCCGGGCCAGGATGCCGAGATCCCCGTGCAGAGCCTGGCCGGGATGCAGCGTAACGCTGGTGGATCCGGTACTGGCTAGGGTGGCGGCGATCTTCTGGCCGATGTGGAAGCTCTTGCCGACCCCGGTGACCACGATCTTGCCGCCGGCGGCCAGGCTCTCGAGGATCAGGGCCACGGCACGGCTGAAATCGAGCCCTAGCCGGGCCCGAACGCGGCGCAACTCCTCGATCTCGATCGTTAATATGGCCCGGGCCCGTGCAACGGTTTTCATCGGGAGCCGGCCTCCGGCGCGGACGCCGCGCGGTGCAGGGTTCGGGCGGCCTCGACGATCAACAAGACCCCCAACAGGCACAGGCATGCGGCGATGCCCCCAACCAGCGAGAGCCGGTAACGCGCCACCAGCAGGACCAGGGCCCAGAGCGTCATCCCCAGCATGAACACTCCCGGGCCGGCCAGGAACCCGACGGGTTTGGCGCGGCGGCGCAGCCAGACCACGAGCACCAGCAGGGCCAGGCCGGCCAACAGCTGGTTCGCGGCGCCAAAGACCGGCCAGATGACCTTCCACGCCGGAAGCGGGGCGCCGGCGGCGTCGTGAAAGTTCGCCAGCACCAGCCCGGCCGGCAGCGCGAGCGTCGCCAGCGTGGAGGCCAGCCGGGCGCGCGCGCCGCGCCACCCGAACAACTCGTCCAGCGCATAGCGCCCGATCCGCGTGGCGCTGTCGAGGCTCGTCAGGATGAAGGTCGAAAGCGCCAGCAGCCCGAACCCGTATCCGACGGCCGGCGGCACGCCGAAGACCTGGAGAAACCGGCCCATACCGCGCCCGTAAAGGATCAGCGGCGGTTCCTTCGCCGGGTTTTCGGCGTGCGGCAGGATCATCACCGCGGCCAGCGCCATCACGGCCACCAGGCCTTCGGTCAGCATGGCCCCGTAGCCGACGGGCTTCGCATGGCGCTCGCGGGCAAGCTGCTTGGCGGTCGTGCCCGCCGAGACCAGGGCGTGGAACCCGGAGCAGGCGCCGCAGGCGATGGTGATGAAGAGGATGGGGAAGAGGGTCCCGAGCTGCGGGTCCCGCCAGGCGCGGAAAGCTGGGAACTCGACGGGAAACCCGCCCAGGAGAATGCCCAGGAGCCCGCCCGCCACGGAGCTATAGAGCAGGAACGACGACAGGTAATCGCGCGGCTGCAGCAGGAGCCAGACGGGCAGCAGCGAGGCCGCCAGGCAGTACGTCAGCAGAGTCAGGCTCCAGATCTTCTTGGCATTTAGGCCGATGGCGCCGCTCAGCGCCTCGGGCAGGTCGAGCGGGAGCACGTGTCCGACGGCCACGGCGCCGAACACGAGCGGCACGAAGACCAGGGACGCGGTCCACAGGCGAACCTTCCAACGGTACAGGCACAGGCCGAAGCCCAGCGCCAGCAGGATGAACAACAGCGATGCCGTGGCGACGCTTCCGTCCTCCACGAAGGTGTCCGCGGTGAGGTCGGCAAACACGGTGAGCACGTAGACCAGGTTCAGCCAGATGAAGAGCAGCATGAGCCGGAACGCCAGCGGCGACATGCGCTCGCGGGCGATTTGGGCCAGGGATCGGCCGCCGTGCCGCAGCGACGCTATCAGCGCCCCGTAATCGTGCACGCCTCCGATGAAGATCGAGCCGATCAGTATCCAGGCCAGGGCCGGAGCCCACCCGAAAGCCAGCGCGGCGAGGATCGGCCCGATGACCGGACCGGCGCCGGCGATGGACGAGAAATGGTGCCCAAACAATACCGGCGCGGGAGCAGGCGCCCAGTCCACGCCGTCGTATTCGGTGTGGGCCGGCGTCGGGCGCGAATCGTCGGCCTCAAAACGCCGTTCGAGGAACCGGCCATAGTACCGGTAGGCCGCCAGGAACAGCAGGATTACCGCGATGAAGAAAACCGTCAGCATGAACGTGAACCCCTGCCGGCCGGCCAGGCTGCACGCCAAGCCCGCGCAGCGCCGCCCGGACTCCGGCTTCCACTCGGCTTCAAGATACTGTAAAGCCGTGCGCGAGGCAAGGGGGGAAGCGGCGCCGCCTCGTAAAGCGCGCGGTTGTGTTCTGCCTGCGGCGTGGGGGCACGCAAGAGTTCCGACGCCAGTTCGGGCGGTGCGCCCTGCGTGGAGCCGCCGGCGGGAGCCGGCTTGTTTCCGGGCCCGGCCGGAACAGGAACGCGCGTCTGGGCACGCCGGTTTACGGATGCCCGGCGCGTTCGACGAACGCGCCCTACCCAGAGCAGCGGGCCGCAGGGAACGGTAGGGCGCTCTCGCCGAGAGCGCCGGATGACCGCCGCGACGGATTCGCCTCGCCCGCCTGGCGCCGGCCCACAGCAGGAGCGAACGAAACAACCGCAGGACATCGTCGTGCGCTCTCGTCGCCCGTTATCGTCCGCCGGAAGTGGAAGAAAGACGGTTGACGATAGCGCGCGACGAGAACGGCGGACGAGGGGGCCCGCACTGGAGCCGGGGTGACCTCACCCCGGCGGCTGCGCCGCGGCGGGAAGCGATCGCCCCATCGACAGCGGAACCCGCATCCGCTATTCTGCGGGCCCAGGGGCTGCGGCGGGAGTGCCCGCACCCCCCGATGCCGAGGACCGGCCCATGAATCAGCCGTCGTGTTCCCGGGGCTTGACGCTGGCCGCCGTGTGCGGGGCGGCGCTGTGGATGGGCGCCGCCCCCTGTCCCGTATCCGCCTGGAACCGGTACGAGCACCCGGACTGCTGGCTCCGGTTCCGGAGCGGCTATGTCGGCCCCTTTACGGGCGCCAATCCGGCGGATGCGGAACTCTTCGAGGCGCTGCGCGCGGTGTCGGCGCAGTATCGCGTGCCGCTAGAAATCGTCGGGGCGGTCTGCTTCCAGGAAAGCGGGTTGCGCCAATACGGGGCGGATGGGGTCGTCGTCCACAACTTGGGCGAATGCGCCGCCCAGTATTACGGCGCGGGCGGGGCGCCCCCGGGGTTGGGGCTCATGCAGCTGACCGGCTCCACAGCCGAGACCTTCGATCAGAATCGGCTCATCACGGATTGGCGCTACAACCTGGAAGCAGGCGTCAAGATCCTGCGCCATAAGTATGCCGTCGCCCTCGGCCGGGCGCCGCCCGCCCTGCAGCGGCTCGATCTGGCGCACTGGGTCGTGCTGGAAAACTGGCGCTACGCCCTGGCGGAATACAACGGATTCCGCTACCCGGAAAATCCGTACGTCGAGGCGGTGTGCGGCCATGTCGCCGCCCCGCCCGCCCCGCTTGCAGGCTTGTATGCCGGCGTGCCCGTGGCCCGGCCGATTGACGTGATGCCCGGGTTCGCCTATGGGCAGGCCTATGCCGTAACGCCGTTCGGCGCATGGCACGACGCAACGGGGGCCGTCCAAACCGGCGCCGCCCATCGCGGGAGTGATATGTCCGGCCGGTTCCCGGCGGCACGGACGGCTGGCGACTATGACGGCGACCAGTACGCCGACCCGGTGTTCTATAGTCCGGCCGACGGCGCCTGGCGCGTACACGGTTCGGCGGCCGGGTATGCGGGCGTCGAGCCCGCCTGGCGGCTGGGCGGGCCGGGTTGGGCCGCGGCGCCGGCGGATTACGACGGGGATGGCCGCGCGGATCCGACGGTGTACCGCGAGTCCGGCGGCGTGTGGCGCCTCCGCGGGTCGCGGGACGAATACCGCCCGAGGGAATGGGCCGGCTTCCTCGGCGGGCCGGGTTGGGCTGCGGCGCCGGCGGATTACGACGGAGATGGCCGCGTGGATCCGGCGGTGTACCGCGAGTCCGGCGGCGCCTGGAACGTCGCGCTCTCGTCCGCCGGGTATCGCGTGCTCGCCGTGGACTCTTTGCTGGGCGCGTCCGGTCTCCGGGCGGCGCCGGCGGATTACGATGGAGACCGACTGGCTGACCCGGCGGTCTATGCGGGCGCCGACGGAACGTGGCAGCTGCTCCTGTCGAGCAGTCAGTATACTGTGCGGCTGACGTGGCGGTCCTACCTGGGCGGGCCTGGGTGGACGTCTGAGCCGGCGGATTACGACGGAGACGGCTTGGCCGATCCCGCCGTCCGCACGGCCGACGGTGTCCTGTGGCAGGCCACGCTCTCGGGCGGAGGGTATGCGCCGGTCCGCGTGTCCCTGCCGGCGGCGATCCCGGCAGCGGGCGTTGAACCGAATCCGGCGGATCCCGCCGCGCGGGTCCGGCCTCTCCTCCGGCCGGGCGGGGAATAACGCATGCATCCGCGTGCCGGAGGGTCCGGCCGCAGGGCCGCCGTGGAGCCCGATGGCGAATCCCGCCAGCCGGAACAGGCATCGCCCCGGGCTCAGATCCAGTTCTTGGCGCGCAGGACGCGCTCCAGTTCTTCGGCCAGAACGCGATGCCCATCCGGACGAGGATGCATGAAATGGACGCCGTATTCCGGCGGATAGGTGCCGGCGGGAATGTGCGAGCGCAGGTTCACATAGTCAATCTTGAGGTCGTCGCAGATCGCGCAGATGTCGCCGCGCATCGCGCCGAAAAGCAGCAGCCGGAAGCCGTGTTCCACGCTCAACCGTTTGTATTCGTGCAGGGCGCTCCGCGCCCCGGCCACGCCGGTGTATTCCAGCAGAACGGGGTCCACCAACGACCGGTCGATTTCCGCGCCGCGCAACACCTCGGGCTGCGATACGCGGCTCGTGAAGGCTCGGCGATTGAACAGCAGCAGGTAGAGGAACGAGAAGTCCCACTCGCGGAAGGATACCGGGCGCAGCAGGAAAAACGGCGGATCCACGTCGTTGTCGCACCAGCCGAGGACGACAATGTCCGGACTATAGCCTAGAGCCTTGTGCGTCAGCGTTGCCAGCGACTGGCCGGCGTTGTAGCCCGGTACGGCCAGGTTTAGGACTTCATAGCGCGCGCCCCCGGCGTTCAGGCGGCGCTCCAGGACCGTCAGGTAGGGGCAGTCCTGGTCCACGCTCCACCCGAACATGCCGGAATCGCCCAGGCCGATGATGCGCGTGATCCCCGCCGGCTTGCGCGCCGCATAGTCGCGGTCGGCGCGCAGCCCGTCGGCATTCGTGCGGAGCGTGGTGTGCCCGAACACCGTGTTCAGGTTCGGCCGCAGCTCGTAGACCCGTTTCGTGTTCCCGCTGAGCTGGACGATCGCCGCGAGCGGGTGGAAACTGCGCAGGCGCAGGTCGCGCCCTGCCTGCAGCTGCGCAAGCTGATCCAGCGATCCGTCGGGCTGCCGGGAGGCAAGCACCCGGCGCAGCGCTGCCTCGCCGGCTAGGCCGGCCGCGGCCAGGCCCAGGCCGAGCAGCGCGAGACGCCCGATCCGCCGGGCCCGTTCGCGCGAACCGGGTTCGTTGCCCGCCGGTTGCGCCAGGTACCAAGCGGCCAGCAGCCCGGCCGCCGCGGCCATCCGTTTCTTGGGATGGTTGACGGTGATGCCCCGGTTCCATTCGCCGCCGGCCACCAGGATGAGACACAGCGTCCCGACGAACCAGAGCCCCCCTGCCAGGCAGGCCCCGGAAACAACGCGCCGTATCTTCACGAAGTTCAGAGAACCCCTTAACAACAAACGTTACGGCCTTGCCACAGCGCTTCTATATCAGAGCGAAAGAGCGCCCGCAAAGTTTTTAAGGCCCTGGCCCGTGCGGCTTTCCCCCCGTGCGGCTATCGCACCTTCGCACGACGGGCGCGGACCGCGCTACCGGGCACGCGCCGGGGAGCGGAAGAGCAGCAGCCCAGCGCCCGCGAGGGCGGCGAGGGTGCCGCCGGCGAGGAACGCGGCCGGAGCGCCGAGCGCACTCCACAGCGACCCCGCGAGCGCGCTTGCCAGCACGAGCGCGCCGCCGCTGACGAGGTGGAACACGCCAAACCCCGTGCCGCGCAGGTCGGCCGGCGCCGTATCGGCCACGAGCTTGGCGAGCAGGCCCTGGGTGCACGCCATGTGCAGGCCCCAGAGCCCCGCCCCGAGGAATACGGACCCGGCCGAGGCGGTCAGCGCCAGAACGCCATCCGCGGCCGCGAGGACCGCCGCGCCGCACGCGAGAATCAGCCGGGCGGGAACCCGGTCGGCTGCCGCACCCGCCGGATAGGCAAACAGGGAATAGGCGATGTTCATGACCACCAGGATGGCCGGCACCCAGGCCAGGGGCAGCCCGACGTCCCGGGCCCGGAGGATCACAAAGGCCTCGCTGAACCGGGCGAGGGAAAAGACCGCGCCCAGCGCGACGACCAGCCAGTACCGCGCGGGCAGGCGCCCGATGCCCTGGAATACCGGCCGGCGCCCGGAGCCGGCGCCGTGCCCCGCGGACGCCGGCTCGCGCACGGCCGCGACCAGTAGCGCCACCGCGCCCGCCGCCGGCACCACGGCCGCCCACAGCACGGCCTTGATGTCATTCGCGAATCCGATCATGAGCCCGATCGCAAGCAGCGGCCCGAGAAACGCGCCGACCGAATCGAGCGCTTGGCGCAGGCCATAGGCTGCCCCCCGCAGCGACGGCGGCGCGAGATCGGCCACCAGCGCGTCGCGTGGTACACCGCGGATGCCTTTGCCAACGCGGTCTGCGAACCGCGCCGCTAACACCCACCCCAGGCTGGAGGCCAGAGGGAATGCCGGCTTGGTCGCGGCGCTCAACGCATACCCCGCCACGGCCAGCGCCTTGCGCTTGCCGACGCGATCACTGAGCCAGCCGGAGAATACCTTCATGAAGGACGCCGCGCCCTCGGCAATCCCCTCGATCACTCCGATCGCGGCCATGGACGCGCCAAGTACCGAAGCCATGAACACCGGCAGGAGGCTGTGCACCAGCTCGGACGAAATGTCCATGAGCATCGAAACGAAGCCGAGCGCCCAGATGGCGCCCGGCAGCCGTTGGTGGGGAGTGCGCACGGGATCCGCCGGAGCGCCAACACAGGCCGCTGTTGTCACCTGCACCCCGTTCTCGTGTTCCGCCATGCGGCTCGCCTCCGCGGTGCCGACGATCCGTTCCTCCCGAGCGCCGGCCGGTCCGCCGGCCGGCGCGTAGAGCAGGCAACGCTCCTGTGCGTCGGGTATAGGCGTCAATCCTTGCGCCAGACATGAAATGCCCGGCCTGGGGTTAAATTGTACCTATGCCGGCTTTTCAGCCGCTATCATGTCGTCCAGTCTGGCGCCCCCGTCCGTCCCTGTCAATGCCTTTACGGATTTAGCCTTTACGGACCTGCGCGTGTAAAAAACGTGCAAAAAAACTTGCGCCAACCGGGTGAATCGTGTTTTATGGCTTCGCATCAGGAGTGATCCGGTCAGTGCCGGATCTGCCAACCGGGGTACGGGATCCCACGGTGGCTTCTCCGGGGCGGGCGCCCCGGGGGATGTGCCTTGCCAGTGTGCAGGGAAACAATCGTCCCGTGAGGCGAAGGCCGTCCTGATGCGGACGGCCTTTTTTATGCCCTCGTTTCCTGGTGCGAGGAAAGGGGCATGGCGCCATGAACG
>CAZUYI010000041.1:0-12714 GCA_964624095.1 uncultured Verrucomicrobiota bacterium
TCGGGTCCGCAGGGCCCGGTCTGGCCGGCCGGGCCCCACCAGTTGTCGGCCATCGGCAGGAACAGGATGCGCGAGTCAGGAAGGCCCACCCGCTGCCACATCTCGGCGGACTCGCGATCCGGTGGGATCCCGCCGTGGCCCTCGAAGACGGTCACGAACAGCCGGCTGGGATCGAACGCCAGGCCGTCGGGCGAGGTGAGAAACTCGTAGGACCAGGCGATGGCCTCGGCCTTGAAGTAATCGTTGAGCGACCAGTTGCCGAGCATCTCGAAAAAGGTTAGGTGCCCGGCGTCGCCCACGGCGTCTATGTCGCCCGTGCGCACGCAACGCTGCACGTTGCACAGGCGCCGGCCGGCCGGGTGCGGCTCGCCCATGAGGTAGGGCACCAGGGGGTGCATGCCGGCCGTCGTGAACAGCACCGTCGGATCGTTCTGGGGAATGAGCGAGCTGCCGGTGATCAGGGCGTGCCCCTTGCCCTTGAAAAAGGACAGGTAGCGGGCTTTGAGCTCGTCGGCGGTCAGCGGGATCATGGGTGTCTCGTGCCCGGCGCCGGCCTCAGGCGGTCGCCGAGGCCATCTTTTCCTTGATCCTGGCGACCAGCTTCTGCTGCAGGTCCGGGCTGGACTTGACCTGTTCGACGGCCGCCTCGCGGCCCTGTCCGACATGCTCGCCGTCGAACGACAGCCAGGAGCCGCGCCGGTCCAGGACATTGTGCTGGAGGGCGGCATCCACGATCGAGCCGGCCCAGGAAATGCCCTCGTTGAAGAGGATGTCGAACTCGGCCTCGAGGAAGGGCGGGGCCATCTTGTTTTTGACCACCTTGACCTTGGTCCGGTTGCCCATGACCTGGCCGGCGTTATTCTTGAGCATGCCGATCTTGCGGATGTCCAGGCGCACGGAGGCGTAAAACTTGAGCGCCTTGCCGCCGGGGGTTGTCTCGGGATTGCCGAACATGACCCCAATTTTTTCCCGGAGCTGGTTGGTAAAAATGCAGCAGGTCTTCGAGGCGGAGATGGCGGCCGTCAGCTTGCGCAGCGCCTGGGACATGAGCCGGGCCTGGAGCCCCATCTGCGGGTCGCCCATCTCGCCCTCGATTTCCGCGCGCGGGGTGAGCGCGGCCACGGAATCGATGACCACCACGTCCATGGCGTTGCTGCGGATGAGGGTTTCGGCGATGGTGAGCGCTTCCTCGCCGGAGGACGGCTGCGAGACGAGCAGGTCGTCAATGTTGACCCCGATTTTCTTGGCGTAGAGCGGGTCCATGGCGTGCTCGGCGTCTATGAACGCCGCCACGCCGCCCTGCTTCTGGGCGTTGGCGATCACGTGCAGGGTGAGCGTGGTCTTGCCCGAGGATTCCGGCCCGTAGATTTCCACCACGCGCCCGCGCGGCAGGCCCCCGATGCCCAGGGCCAGGTCCAGCGAAAAGGCGCCGGTCGAAATGCAGGGCACCGCCACCTTGGCCGCGGCGTCGCCCAGGCGCATGATGGCGCCGTCGCCGAACTGCTTCTGAATCTGTGCCAGGAGGGTCTCGATCTGGGCGCGGCTGTCCTTGGGATCATCCGGCTTGGCGGGAGATTTGGGCGGCATGGCGGCCTCCGGGGCGTCAGGTTGGGCGGGGCGTCGGATTCATGGTAAAGGGCGGCCGGCGTCCCTGCCTGGCTGCCCGGTCAACGGGTCTGCCTCTCGGCCCGCCCTCACGGGGCGTAGCCGCGCGGGTGGGCGCGGTGCCATGCCCACGCATCGCGAACAATGGTGTCCAGGTCGCTGTGTTTCGGGCGCCAGCCGAGCACGCGTTCGGCCTTGGCGGCGTCGGCCACGAGGCGCGCCGGGTCGCCCGGCCGCCGCGGCGCCACGGCGGCCGGGATCGGATGGCCCGTCACCGCGCGCGCGGTGTCGAGCACCTGCCGCACGGAATAGCCGGAGCCGGTCCCCAGGTTGAAGGCGCCGGCCACGTCCCGTTCCAGGGCCAGCGCATGGGCGCGGGCCAGGTCGAGGATATGGATGTAATCGCGGATGCAGGTGCCGTCGGGCGTGTCGTAGTCGCTGCCGTACAGGCGCGCCTCGGGCGACTGGCCCAGGGCCACCTTGAGCAGGTTGGGAATCAGGTGCGTTTCCGGGTCGTGGTCCTCGCCGAATCGCGCCGTGGCGCCGCAGGCGTTGAAGTAGCGCAGGAACACGGGCTGCAGGCCGCGCAGCCGGCGGTACCAGTCGAGCACGCCTTCGAACATCCGCTTGGACTCCCCGTAGGGATTGGTCGGCGCCTGGGGCGTGGCCTCGGTGATGGGCGACCGGTCGGGCTGGCCGTACGTGGCGCAGGTCGAGGAGAAGACCAGTTTGCGCACGCCGTGCGCCAGGAGCGCTTCCGCCAGGTTGATCCCGCCCCGCAGGTTGTTCCCGAAGTAGAGGTCGGGATGCTCCATGGACTCGCCTACCAGGGCGTAGGCCGCGAAGTGCACGACGGCGTCCGGCCGGGTCTGCCCCACGGCGTCCGCGATGGTCTCGGCCCGGCGCAGGTCGCCCTCGATGAAGGCCGCCCGCGGATCGAGCGCTTCGCGGTGCCCGCGCTCGAGGTTGTCAAACACCGCCACCGTGTGCCCGGCGTTCAACAGCCACTCGGTGGTCACGCTGCCGATGTAGCCCGCCCCGCCTGTCACCAGGATGTTCATGCGCGGCCTCGGGTCAGATCGCCTCGCCCACCTGGAACCGCGCGAAGCGCACGACGGTCAGCGTATCGCCCAGGAGCGCGGCCTGCTCCTTGAGCCGCGCGCTGACCTTGACTTGCGGGTCCCGGACGAACGGCTGGTCCACCAGGCAGACCTGCTCGTAAAACTTGTTCAGCTTGCCGTCCACGATCTTGTCCAGGATGGGGGCCGGCTTGCCTTTGACCTGCGCGGCGTAAATCGCGCGCTCGGCGGCCAGGACGTCGGTGGGCACGGCGGTGCGGTCCGTGTAGCGCGGGCTCGAGGCCGCCACCTGGAGGCACAGGTCCTTGACGGCGTCCCGGAAGGCCGGCTGGGCCGGCGTGTCGGGCTTGCCGCACGCCACCTCGAGGAGCACGCCGATCGTGCTGCCGTGATGAATGTAGGACGTGACCGCTCCGGCGTCCGACCGCGCGTAGCGCAGGCTGCGGCGCACGACGATATTTTCGCCGATTTCCGCCACCTTGGCCGTAACGGCCGCCCGGCTGGCGTCGGCCAGATTGACGTCCGCGGCGGCGGCCCGCTCCGCCAGGCCCTGGACGAACGCGCGGAATCCCTCGTTCTTGGCCACGAAATCGGTTTCGCAATTGACCTCGATCAGGCTCCCGGCGCGGCCGTCGGCGGCCAGGGCGGAGGCAATGACCCCCTGGTTGGCCGCGCGGCTCGCCTTCTTGGCGGCGATCGCCAGGCCGCGTTCGCGCAGGATGGTAAGCGCGGCGGCCTTGTCGCCGCCGGCTTCGACCAGCGCCCGCTTGCACTCCATCATGCCCACGTTGGTTTCGTCGCGCAACGCCTTCACCAGGGCCGCGGATATCTCTGCCATAACCATCTTCCCTTCATCGGCCGACTGGATGACCGGGCGCGCGGCCGAACCCCGGATTGACACGGTTGACGATTCCCATCCCGGCGGCGGCCCGCCGATGAACCCCTCAGGCGGGCGTTCCGGTTGCGCCGGGCGCGCTCGGCGGGGGCGTTGGCGCGGCCGGCTTCGAGTCAGCCGGCCGGTCGGACGCGTGGCCGGTTGCCCGGGTCCGCCCGCCGGCTCGCGGACGGCGGTCGCGCTCGGGGCGCGGCTTGGCGGCCTGCGCGGCGGCGGCGGCCGGTTCGGCGGCGGCGGGCTTGGCGGCGTCCGAGGCTGCCGCGGCGGCGGCCGCCGCCTGTTCGCGGGCGCGCACAACGGCGAACTCCGCCGCGGCCTTGTTTACGGCGTCCACGAGGACATTGACGATCAGCCTGATGCCGCGGGTCGAGTCGTCATTGCCCGGGATCGGGTACTGGATCGGGTCCGGGTCCGTGTTGGTGTCCACCACGGCGATCACCGGGATGCCCATCCGGTTGGCTTCCCGCACGGCAATGGCTTCCCGGTTGACGTCCACGATCATCAGGGCGCCGGGCATGCCGTCGAGCGTGGCAATGCCGCTCAGGTTGCGATCGAGTCGCGCCAGCTCGTGCCGCAGCCGCGAGGCTTCCTTCTGCGGCATGGACGCCAGGGTTCCGCTCTGGTCCAGTTCCTGGATGTGCCGCATGCGCCGCACGCTGCTGGCAATGTTCTGGTGGTTGGTCAGCATCCCGCCCAGCCAGCGGCTGATGATGTAGTGCTGCCCGCAGCGGGTGGCGGCGTCCTTCAGAATGTCCTGGGCCTGCTTCTTGGTGCCCACGAACAGCAGGCTCTTGCCCTGGACCACGATGTCGTACACAAAGCGCTGCGCCTCCCGCAGTTGCGCCAGGGTCTTTTCGAGGTCAATGATGTAGATGCCCGCGCGCTTGTCGAAGATGAACCGCTTCATCTTCGGGTTCCAGCGCTTGCTCTGGTGCCCGAAGTGCAAGCCGGCTTCGAGCAGATCGTTGACGGTGAGGGTGAACGGCAGGCCGGTCTCTTCAGCCACAGATCCTCCTTGGTGGTTCCGCGCGGGGCGGAACAATCCGCTTTGGTTCTCCCCCGTGGCGCGGGGGAACACTCGCTTCCGTCCCGGCCACCCGGGACTCGTTGGGAAAAGAGTCTACGCCCACCGGCGCGGCATGCAACAAAAAAATGCGGCGCGGTTAGCCGCGGCCGTAGACGGCGGGCGCTTCGCGGGCATGGCGGTCGAGTCCGTCCATGATGGCCGTGCAACTGGCCTGCCAGCGCTCGGGCGGAATGTTCTCCGTGATGCCCATGATGAGGCCGTCCGGGGCTCCCGCCTGGTCCAGCAGGTCCACCGTGAACTGCTCGACGTCCGCCGGCGGACGCAGATGCACCGAGGATGGGAAATTGAGCCAGAGCACCTTGCCCGGCCACGCGCGGCGGGCCTCGGCCAGGGTCAGGTCCGTGTCCGGCGCCGGGGTGAAGGCCTCAATGTAATCCAGGGCCGTGCCGGCGATGGCCGAAGCGAACAGCCGGCATTTGGCGTCGAAATGACTCCCGATCCGCTTGCCGTGCGCGTGCATCACGGACGCGGCCTCGTTGTAATGGGGCACATAGTAGCGCTCGAACATCTCGAGCCCGACGATCTCCGGCGCCACGTTGCCGCCCATGTTGCAGTGCCCGGCCGGCGACCGCGCCACGAGCTCGTACTGCTCGCGGTTCTTGCGTACCCGCGCCTCGTAGAGCTTCAGGATCTCGTCGCGGTGGTCCATCCAGGCCAGGCAGAACTGTTCGGTGCTGAAGTACATCCCGGAAATCAGCGCCTGCATCGGCTCGGCGGGAAGCCGCCCGCGGAATATGGCGTCTTCGCCGAACTGGCGCTCGGCCTCGGCAAAAGCCTCGTACGCCGGCGCATACCGCTCGTCCTCGATCAGGAAGCGCAGTGGCTTGAAATCGCCGGGCGTCTTGTATAGGTGCTCCGTACGCCACGAGGTATCCGGCCCCGGACGCGTGACCTGCGAGACCGTACCCGCGGGCGTTTCGTATACCGTGCGAGTATACGTGACGCCTTGCTCGGTGTAGGTCCGGCTCCATTCCTTGACGTTCGGGCGGCGGCAGGCGACCACCGACTTGCGTTCCACCAGGCACAGGCCGCGATTGCGCAGCGCGCGCTCGACGGCGCACCGCGGACAGTGCCCGCTGTACATCGTGAAGGGGACCCGGTCGCCGCGTCCGCCGCGCAGCGCCGTTGCGACCCGTTGGCGGGGTGTCATCATCGCGCGCTCCCTGTGTCCGGTTCGGCGTCAGGGCGTGACGCCCCGGCCGGTCCGACAACCAGCATAGTTTACCACGAAGCGGAGCGCGACTGCAATGCCGGCGCGCCGGTTTTGCCGTTGCGGCGCGGTCGGATTCCTGTATCCTGCCGCCATGAATGACGGCTGCCAGACCGAGCCGGGGCCGCCCGCGGTGGCCGATGGGCCCGCGCCCATCCTGCTCCGCGCCTTTGTGGCCGCGCCGCTGGGCGAGCCGGCTCGCGCCCTGCTGGCCGCCGCCCAGGAGCGCCTCAAGCGCGCCGGGGCGGCGGTCGGATGGGTGCGCCCGCCCGCCATCCATCTCACCCTGCTCTTCCTGGGCGATATTGCCGCCGACGCCGCGGACGGGCTGGGCCGGGCACTGGCCGACCTGGCGGCGCGCCATGCGCCGTTCGCCGTCGAGATTCAGGGCATGGGCTATTTCGGGAGCCCGCGCGCGCCGAAGGTCATCTGGGCCGGGCTGACCGGCTACCTGCAGCCGTTGCTCGTCCTTCAGGCCGCGGTGGCGGACGCCGTGCGCGCCGCCGGGCTCCGGCTCGACGCGCGCCCGTTCAAGCCGCATCTCACGCTTGGGCGGGTCCGCTCCGGGCGCCGGGCCGCCGACCTGCTCGGCGCCCTCGCCGAATGCCGCGACCGCGCCTTCGGCCCGCTCGAGGTCGGGCGCCTGCTCCTGATGAAGAGCCAATTGACGGCCCAGGGCCCGCTCTACACCGTGCTCCGGGATTGCCCGCTGGGCGCGGGCTCTTGAGCCAGTTGAATGACGATGGGCTTGTTCCCGCCGGACAGCGTAACCGGCACGGCGAGCACGCCGCGGGACGGACGCCGGGCGCGCCCGGCGGGACGCCAGCCTGATGGCAGGTACACGTAGACGTGCCCGGTTTTCCAGATGGCGGCCGGCTGGATCACGAGGCGCCGGGCGCGCGCGTCGAAGCGGACGGCCTTGAACTCGACGCCGCCCTGGGTGATGTGCAGGTCCGTGCCGATCACCTGCGGCGCGCCGGTCGCCGCCCGGATGCCCAGCACGACGGCCTGGTGCGGCTTGAGCCGCGCGGCGTAGCGGCCGGTGTGAAGGCCGCGCCAGGCGCGCGCCCAGAAATCGAACACGTGGTACGGCCGGGCGGGGTCCAGCCCGAGTTCCTCGAAGGCCAGCGTCTCCGTGCGCGCGCGCACGGGCCGGCGCATGTTCAGCAGGGCAATCACGTGCCAGCGCTCGGTCGCGTGCCGCACGGCCAGGCTGAACCGGGTCGGCGTCTCGGTCTGGAACAGGTCCAGTGTGCGGGCGGACCCGGGGTAGGGGGGGAGCACGCTCCGCAGGATGGCGAGCCGCTCGGGCGGCAGGGTCCGCAGTCGGTCGCTCAGGATGATCAGCCCGTTGTTCAGCCCCACCACAGAGGCCCACGCGCGCGCCTCGTCGAGCGTCAGCTCGGACCGGTCGCCGCGCGGCCGGACCACCAGGTAGTCCGGGTCGGTCAGCCACCAGCGCCGGTTCTGCCAGGCGAAATGCGTCGTGGCCAGGATGGCGCGGGTCATGTACCCGGGCCCGGGATAGTTGTCCCGCTCGCCGTGATGCTTGTCAATCCGGCTGGCATCCCAGCGCGCGCCGACGTCCCCGCCGATGCGCATGGCGTCGGTCAGCCCCTGCGACTGGCCGTACAGGCAGCCGTTCAGGAGAAACGTCTCGCGGCCCAGTCCGGCGCGGAAGGCCTCGAGCCCGGCGCGCAGGGCCCGGGCCTTGGTCCACGTGGGGTTGGCCAGGACTCCAGACTGGACCATGGGCTGCACGTTGGCGCCGTCCAGCTTGACGTAGGCGAACCCGCAGTCGCGCGCTACGGCGCGGCCGAGCGCGCGCACCCAGGCCCGGACCGCCGGCTGGCTGCAGTCGAGCGGGTACACCTGCTTCACCGCGTAGCCGGCCACCTGGACCGGCTCGCCGTTCCGGTCCCGGATGACCCAGTCGGGATGCCGGCCATAGACCGCGCTTTCGCGCGCGGCGAGGAACGGGCAGAGCCACAGTCCGGGCTTGAAGCCGAGCGCCCGGATTTCCCCGGCCAGCCATTTGAGCCCGTGCGGGAACCGCTCGTTCGTCGTCAGCCAGTCGCCCTCGCAGCGCTGGAACCCGTGGTCGAGCTGGATGTACTCGACCGGGAACTCGGCGCGGTGTTCGGCCAGCCAGCGGGCGTTTTCGAGGACGTCGTCCTCGGTCACGCGGCCCAGGTAGTAGTCCCAGGAGCCCCAGCCCGTCACGGGCTCGCGGCGGGGCGGCCGCGGCAGGCGGCGGGCGATCCGCGCGGCATAGTCTTCCAGCGCCGCCTCGGGCGCGTCAGCCAGGTTCAGGAATAGCGGCTCGGACTCCAGCGACTCGCCGGGGTCCAGCCGGTACCCGTCGAGCGCGCAACTGGCCCGGAACCGCTCCAGGCAATACACCTCGTGGTCGAAGCTCAGCCGCAACGAGCCGAGCTGGCGGCGGGCCGAGAGGAACCCGGCCAGCAACCCGCACCGCGCGGCCCGGTTCCCGATCAGCAGGTAGTCGGCGGCAAAGAAATCGTACTTCTGATACTCGAAGCGCTGGATGCACAGGTCCATGACGCCGCCCGATACCGAGAGCGGCATGCCCAGCAGCGTCCATTGCGTGGGATGTCCGCCGAGGTCCAGCGCGCCGCCAAACGCCGCGCAGACGTCGAGCACCGCCAGCTCCTGCAAAAACAGCGGGCGCGGCCCGGTATTGCGCACCCGCACCCCGAGCTGCCAGCGGCCCGGCCCTCTCGGCGCCAGGCGCGGCTCGAGCGTCACCGCCGGGTGCCGCTGGCCCAGGCTTACTTCGTGGCGCACGCCCCCGGCATCGCGGAACCAAAGCGTGCTGGTGGCTTTTTGAATCCGGTCGCTGGCCAGGTCGTGAAAATGCATCGCATCGTCCTTCGCGTTGGGTCGAGGCCCCGGACACCGCCTCGCGCCGGGTTACAGGGCGTTGACTGAGACATCGTAAAACCGGGTGACCCCCTCGCACCCGCAGAGGCCCACGTAGCCCCGGGCGGGTAGGGTGGGGTCGGTCAGGCCGAGGTGCCGGTCGTCGACCCGCGCCTCGAGGCAGTCTTGCTTCATCCGGACTTCCAGCGCGTAGGGCGTGTTCGGGGTCAGCGGAAAGCGGCTGAACGCCGCCAGGCGCCAGGCCGGGCGGCCGGCAGTGTAGTCCGCGTGGCGGTAATGCCACACGCGGAGGCCCTGGTCGAACAGGACCACGTTGATCATGTCGCGGGTTTCGGGCGTGCCGTCCGGCGCCGCACCGAGCCCCGCGCGCAGGATCAGCAGCGGCGCCATGCGGTGCTCGAAGCTGACCGTGCTGCGCATGACCGCATCGCCGTAGAGCCGGTCTTTCAAGAGCATGGTCGTGAACGTCTCGTTGGCGCGCCGGCCGGTTTCGATCAGGTCGTCCGGCGCGGCGTCCGCCGGCACGCAATTCCGGATGCAGGCGTCCTCCTGGAGCCAGGCGCCCACGCGCGGAAAGCGCGGCTCCTTGACCATCAACCAGTCGGCCGGATCCCAGCCGCCGCGGGCAAACGAGCAGTGATAATCGGCGGGCGCCGTCGGGGATATACGGGCTTGCATAAGGCACAGCTGTTGGAAACGGGTTGACCGCGCCACCGGCCGCGAAGAGCGAACTCGCTCCCGGTTCCGCGTGCCGGAGGGTTTCCTTATAGACTACGGATGCCGGGGTATCAAGCCTGGTCTGCCATCTGCCGGCGCTGACCGGATCGAACAGGGGTGCCTGAACGGCCGGCTGGCCCGGCGCCCGGGGCGGGCGGAGGCGGCCGCTGGAAGTAGACGCGGTCAAGCCGCTGTAAACAACTGTAAAACAACATATTGCGTAGAATTACAGCCTGTAAATTGATGTTAGAAGCCTGTTTTGCTCATAAATCCATTGGTTTAAAGGCCACTCACATGGTTATGCCGGCAGAATGGAATCAGCTTACAGGCGTTGCGGGCCCGGTCACTGCACGGTGACTGTCACCTGGTCGCAGACCAGCTGGCCGCCGAGGTCCAAAATGCCGTCCATGGGATAATCTACGGCGAACCAGAAATCATACATGCCGGGCGGCAGCGGGAATTGGGATAACACGGGCGTGGGCGGCAGGTTGCAGAGCGGGCCCTGGTACGCGGGATGGCAGGCCGCCGGGTCGCCGCTGAAGGGCGTCCACTGCAGCGCGGCGTCCAGGTAATACCAGCTTCCGCCGTGCGCGCAGGCGACGCACCACCAGTCCACGGGCGTCCCGGCATGGATGTCCGCGTTCATTTCCACGGTGACCGTCACGGGGATAGGATGCGCGACGGCGATAGCGCCCGTCGCGCCATTGGCCCTGATGGTCGGCCCCGGCGGGACGTCCCAGATGGTCGCCGCGGCCTGGGCCGGAACACCGAGCAAGGCGGAAGCGGCGTTGTAGAGCACGACGGAAAACGACCGGCTGGCCTGCGGGCCGACCCGATTAAGAATCCGGATGACGATGGAGCGGGGGCTCGAATCCCCCTCCGGCCAGGTCAGCGTTCCGGTGGCCGCGGAATAATCCCGGCCGGCCAGGGCCGTTCCATCCACGGTGACATAGCTCGCTCCGACAGTGCCGGCGCTCTCGTTGGCCCGCGTAACGGTCACCGTGAGGCACCCGGCGTTTTCCGGAACGGAGAAGGCGCAGGCCTGGAACTGGAGCGTGTTGGCCGCGAATATGTACGCCGCACCCTGGTTGGTGTGGCCGCCGATATCCACATAATACGCGCCGGCGGCGGCTGTGGCTCCGTCGCCGCTCAGGGCCACGGAGGATCCGAAGCGGTCGGCCACGGCGCCGTCGTTGGCGGTCAGTTTCGCCCGCTGGCCCCACACCGCGCCGGAGTGCCGGAAAATATAGGCAGCGCCCCGGGCGACCTGCCCGTTGACCGTGGCATAGCAGGCCCCGGCGGCGGCCGTCAGCCCGTCGCGGCTCATGGCCACGGAATAGCCCAGGCTGTCGCCTGTGCCGGCGTCGGCGGCGGTCAGTTTCGCCTGCTGGGCCCAGGCCCCGTTAGCGAGGGTATACACGTACGCCGCGCCCCGCGCACCGGGGTCCGCGTAATGCGAGCCGACCACGGCCGCGGTGCCGTCGCCGCTCATCGCCACGGACACGCCGAAATATGTGTAGGCACCGCCGTCGGCGGCGGTCAATTTCGCCTGCTGGGGCCAGGAATAGCGGGAGCGCTTGAACACATAGGCCGCCCCCTGTTTCTGTTGCCCGCTTACGGTCACGTTATACGCGCCGGCCACCGCTGTTTTTCCGTCGTGGCTCAGCGCGACCGAAGCGCCGAACAGGTCGCCCGCGGCGCCGTCCGCGGCTTTCAGCTTGGCATGCTGGGTCCAGCCCGCGCTGCTGCGCGTGAAAGCATAGGCCGCGCCCTGGTCAAGGTTCCCGCTCATGTCCGTGCCGGTCGCCCCGGCGACGAGCGTAACCCCATCGCCGCTTAGCACCACAGCTCCCCCGAGCCGGTCGGCCACGGAGCCGTCGGTGGCAGTCAATTTCGCCGCCTGTGTCCAGGCCGCACCGGACCGCGTGAAGATGTAGACCGCCCCCTGGTCGGCATGTCCGCCGACGTCCGCGCCGGTCGCCCCGGCGGCGATCGTCGCCCCGTCGCTACTCAACGACACAGCATAGCCCAGGCGGTCGAAGGCAGTGCCGTCGACGGCCACCAGCTTGGCTTGCTGAATCCAGGTGGGGCCCGTGCACACGAACACGTAGACGGCGCCCTGATCGGTATGTCCGCCGACGTTCGCGCCGCTCGCGCCGACGACGGCCGTGGTCCCGTCCGCGCTGATCGCCGTGGACCAGCCCAGGTGACCGTCGGCAACGCCATCGTCAGCGACCAGCTTGGCCTGCTGAAGATACGGATTCGTGTCCAGGATGGGGGCGGGGTCCGCACCCCGCGCGATGCCGGAAACCCACTGGACCGCGACCACGCCGGCGCCGAGCGCCCAAGCCCGCAAAGACGATGAAAACCGGTTCATGACTTGCCTCCCTCCTTGGAGCGATGCGGCTCCCGTGCATCCAACGTCAACGCTGTGGATTCGGCGCACGAGCGACGATACCCCCCAGCCCTTGGTTCGCAATCCTCATCTGATCAATTTCAAGACATGTGGCCCCAAGACCAGCAGGCCGATTACTGCGGCGCCGATGGCGGAAATCAACACAGCCCCCGCTGCAACGTCTTTGGAGTGCTTCACCAACGGATGAAACTCAGGTGATGCCACATCGGCCAGAAACTCGAAGGCCGTATTAAGCGCCTCGGCCATCCACACGGCCATGATTGACAGGACCAGCCAACACCACTCAGCGGTGGAGACGCCGATGACGAGACCGGCCCCCACCACACCGACAGTCGCGCACGCGTGGACCCACGCATTGTGCTGAGACGTGAGCATAGTCCAGATGCCCACGAAGGCATACTTAAAGCTCCGGATGCGGCCAGTGAACTCGAAGGGTCTACTCATTCTTTCCCGTGCGAACCTTGTGTGGGTGCAATCAATGGTACAATATCAACGAAAAGTTAGATTAATTGAACCTTTTATTGTGCCTGCGTTTGTACGGCAGGGTTCCATGGGGTTCCATGTTTTGGGGCAAGCAAGAAGAAACCGTTTGAGAGTTTACACAGGGGGATGAGGATGTCAAATGATTTTTCCTGGCGCCAAAAGGCCTCGAAGGTGCGGCGGAGCAGGATCGCGGTCAGGACGTCTATCTCGCCGTGGTGCAGGCGTAACTTCATGCGCAGATTCTCGGTGGAAAGCGCGGAGGCGGGGGGCTCTTTAATCATGCCGGTCCCGGCCGCAATCATTCAATTTCTGTTTGTT
>CAZUYI010000042.1:0-12352 GCA_964624095.1 uncultured Verrucomicrobiota bacterium
CGGGTGGAAAATTCTACACGACGGGGCAGATACAGACCTTGCACTTCCTGTTCACGGCGCCCGGAGGGCGGGCCACCCTGGACGTGCGCAACGTGCAGTCCGGCTGGCCGGCGGCCGTGAAATCGGCGGCGCTTTACCACGTCAAGGGGGACCTGGTGTCGGCGGGGTCGGGGCGGGAGCGGGCGTTTGGCATTCACACCGAACGCGATTACCCGGGAAACAGTTTCGCCCGCGTGTTTCGCCCGGAAATCATCCAGAACAACGAGCAGGTCAAGGCGTTCGCCAAGCTGCCGTACATGCAGCAGGTCCTGGTCAAGCTGGAGGCCTTGCGGGAAGTCACCGATAAATACGCGCAGTATCTCAAGTTCTGCGGCCAGAACACGCACGTCATGGGGTGCTTCCAGTATTGGCAGGCCAACTCTCCGTATATTCCCTTTTACCATGACCGGGTCTGTGCCAGCGTGGTCCCCTGCCTCCGGTCGGTGCTGGCCCACACCCTGGAGGCGAACGGCATCACCTTCTATGCGGGCGTGGAATTTTTGCGCGCTGACACCGTGCACAGCGCCGCCCCCATGGCGGTGGTGCGCAAGGGCGCGGAAAGCGTCTGGGTGATCAACGACCGCGGGGAACCGACCACCATCTCGGCGAACTGGCTGCACCCCGCCTACCAGGGCGAATACTTCCGGCTGCTGCGGGACCTGGACACTACGTTCGGCGACCTCGCGAACTACCGCGGGGTGCACAACGTGCTCAGCCCGTGCCATGGCGGGGGGTATATCACCGGGTTCCCCTGCTGGAGCGACACCGGGTGGGACCCGCTGACGTACAGCTACGACGACCTGACCTTCCGCCTGTTTGCCGAAGACACGGGCCTGGACCTCGGGATCGATCCGCGGGATCCGGACCGGTTCGCCAAGCGCGCCGGCCTGATCCGAGCCCATCCGGATTACCAGCAGCGGTTCATCGCCTGGCGCAACGACCAGTTGGTCAAGTTCCTGTCCAAGGCAGCGGCGATCATCCGGGCGCAGCGGAAGGACGTGCGGTTTGTCAACGCCATCGGGATGGAAGAGCCGGATTTCTTCCGCAAGGCGCTGGAATCCGGCCGGCCCCTGAAGGACGTGCTCAAGGACTTCGGGGCGGATTTCGATACATTGGCCCAGATCGAGGCGCTGGTCCTGATGCGCTGGTCGGTGGCGTGGAATGCCACGCGGTCGACGGAGGTGCCGGGATTCCAGTTGGGCGCCCAGATGCCCGAAACCTGGGTGACCCGCGAGAACGAGGAATACACCGCCCTGCTGGATGCGTTTCCGGAGCGCGGCGTGCTGTGCCGGACCTCCTGGGACGAGGGGGGCATGGCGACGCCGGGCGGCCCGGCCACGCCCCAGTGGCAGGCGGGCAAGTTCTGGAACAATACGGACTGGCTGCTGGACGTGCGGACCTCGCGCTGCTCGCCGCAGCCCGGCGGGGTCCACGCGCGCGAGGCCCTGATCCAGGGGCTGATCACGTCCGACCCTGAGATCTTGCTCACCGGCTTCGTGGACGCGGCGCTGAACGGCGGGCATGAGCAGACCATCCGGCGCATCATGCGGGTGTATACGCGCCTGCCGCGGGATCATTTCCGGAACGAGCTGGACACCGGGCTGAAGAGCAACCTGGCCATCCGGAGCCTGTCCAGGGACGGCCAGTCCTGGCTGGTCGCCGCCAACCCGGGGTACTGGGCGATCGACGGGACTATCGTCCTCGAGGCCGGCGGGAAGATCGTCAACCTGGCCGACGGACGCGAAGCAGCGAAGGGCGGCCAGGTCGGCCTGAAGGTCCGGCTGGAGCCGTTCGGTCTTGCGGCCTGGCGGATCGAGTCGGACATGCTAAAGGTTCTATCCTATGCCACGGGGAAACCCGGCGCCCGCGAACGAGCCTTCATGCAGGACGGGATCGTGGGCCGGGTCAACACCCTGCTGGAAGATCCGAAAGTGAAGCGGGTGCTCTCGCCGGCGGATCGGGCCTATATGCGCGAGATCACCGGCCGGGCGGCGGACCTGCTGGCCAGGGATCAATACGCGGCCGCCTGGGCGCTGCTGAAGACGCCGACCTTCTGGCGCTACTGGAAGTACTACCTCGAGAAGGCGGCGGCCATGGCGGTATTTTTGCCGGCGCAGGTGGCGGTCCCGGAGCGAGCCGACGGCCTGGCGCTCCCGAAGCTGACGGCGGTCAAGGCGGAGCGCGTGGACCTGGAGGCGGATCTTGTCGGCTCACCGGAATGGCAGGCGGCGCCGGCCTCGGCGGAGTTCCTGACCCTGGACAGCGGCATGCGGACCTTCAATCCGACGGTGGTCAAAACGTGTTACAGCGACCGCCACCTCTACTTCGGATTCATCTGCGCGGACGCGGACCCCCGCGCGGTCAAGGCGCTCGGCGCGCCGGGCGACGATGCGCTGCTCATTGTCTTTCAGCCGGACAGCGGGGTCAACATCTACTACCAGATGACCACGAATGCCAAGGGCGCGGGCTATGACCAGAAGTGCCGGTTCGGGGTGAAGGACAACGCGTTCCAGAGCGGGAAGGAAGTGGTCTGCAAGCTGTATCCCGGGTATTGGACGGCGGTGGTGAAGGTGCCCCGCGAGACGATCGGCGCGACCGGGCGCCTGGACAAGGCGCGGGCCAACTTCTTCCGGACCATGCGGGAAAACCTGCTGCAGACGGCGGCCTGGAGCCCGGTCCCGGGACGGAGAATGGCCGGCGGCAAAGCGCACGACCAATCCCGCTGGGGCGACGTGCTGTTTCAATGAACGAGAGGTGGCCATGATCAACGCGCGGGTATTATGCTTAATGGCGGCCTGCCGGTGCGCGGCGGGGGCGGCCGGGATCACCTTCGACCCGGCGATGAACAGCCTCGTCGTGGAGGAGTTCCCGGAGGAGGACCAGCCCGCCACACTCGCCATGGTGTACCAAACCGACCGGTCGAACGGCTGGAACAAGATGGCCTATGACCCGGCTTCGAACACCTATTCGCTGGACGCCAACCTGGTCATCGGCGCCACGAACACGGAAGGCACCTATTTCCGGATCGGCTCGGTCGGGCCGCTTCCGGAGACCCTGGTGATCCGCGGGAGCGTCTGGGTCCGGCCGCCCCAGGAGAGCATGAAGCGGCCGGACGGCGCGTACAGCATCATGAACCGGCTGTGCCTGGGAGATCCGACGAACGACGCTGTCCGGGGGGCGCTCCTGTTCGAGATCGCGCCCCGCCATCGCTACGGCCTGTGCGTCGGGGGCGACAAGGCCTGGCGCGGGCCTTGTACGTGTTCCACAGCTCGATACGCGCGCTGAACCCCAACACGAGCTGGACCATGGTGTTCGATAAAAAACCGGACGATGAAAAGGCCGGCCGGTATGCCGTCGGCTGGCTAGCGTCGGAACTGCGCCTGGTCCACGCGACGCTTGCCGATGCGGCGCTCGGCGTCGCCGTGCCCACCGGCCGGATGAAAGTCTTTGCCCGGCGCCGGGTGGGCAAGGCGCCCGAGGACATCGAGCCGAACCCCCTGCACCAGATTGAGCACAGCACCTTCGAGCGCTGCTCCGGCGTGTTTGCGTTCTCCGAAAACCCCTTCTACGTGAAAGGCTGCGTGTTCCGGAACAACGCGTCCGTGTTCCGCGGTGTGACGCGGGCGGTTGACTGCGTGCTGGCAGATAACCTGTCCAACTGGAGCCTGAACGGCGAAGCCGTCCACCGGGGCATGGTGTTCGAGGATTGCGACATCCAGCCGCAGCGGCAACCGCTCAGCCTGGCCAGGAACAAAAACCCGGCCTACTATCGGAATCCGACCTGGGCTTTGCCCGAATATCCCCAAGTCAAGTATTACCGGTCCCTGCACATCCGCGTTGTGGATGCGGCGGGCCGGCCGATACCGGACGCCAGGGTGACCGTCATCAACGAGGAATTTCCGGATACGGTCCGGCGGGGCGCGTCCGTGACGGACGCCGACGGGTTAACCGGGCAGGATGCGGAGAAGAACGCGATCCAGGTTGTCGAGCGGATGTTCACGGCCACGGAGCAGCCCGAGCAGCCGGAGATCCGGATGTTTGTTTACAGGATCAAGGCGGAAAAGGGGAAGCAGCAACACATCATGATGCTCGATTCCGGCCATCCGATCCCCCGGCCGCTGGTCATTCCGCTCCAGGGGCTTGCGCCATAAGGCGCCGCGGGAAAAGCATTGACTTCGATGCCCGTCCCGACACACACTGGCGCACTTTTCGGGTTGGAGATATTCAGAAGGCTTGACAGGGCAAATAAGGGGCGCGGCATCTTCATTCCGGCGAGGCGTGAGGGCTGATGTCGCGCGGCCGCATGGCTGTTGCGGATGGCCCGCCATGGGGTCGGGGCATACCGGCCACGGGCAGTTCTGAGGTAGTCCTTTCCCCATGCGAGGAGAATCATGTCAACACTCAGCAACACGCGAATCTGCATGGAGTTTGATGATGCCGGCCGGCTGGCCCGCCTCGAGTCCGCCGACGGCGCGGTCAAGGCGCCCATTGACGCCGCGTCGCTCACGGAGGCGTTTGTCGTTGTGCTGCGCAGCGCGGCGGGCGAAATCACGGTAGTCCGGCCGGAAGGCCGCCCGGCGGTCGAGCCGATTCCCCACGGGCTGGTGTTCCGCTGGCGGGTCGAGGGGCCGTGGGGGCGGCTGGACGCGGCGGGCCGGGTCGTGCTGCCGCCGGACTCAGCCTGCGCCGAGTGGACGTTCGAGCTCGACAACCGCACGGACCGGTCCCTGTGGGAACTCACCTATCCGCGGATCAGCGGCCTGCGGGGCTATGACGGCGCCGACGGCGGCGAGCTGATCGCCCCGCGCGGCTCGGGCCAGCTCATTCCCAATCCCGTGGCGGCGGTCAACGGCCCCGAGCGCGCGATCGGCGACTGGGAGTTAACCGAGTACGGCCACTACAACGTGGAGGGAGGCGCGCACATCGCGTTCTCCTATCCCGGCCTCTGGGCGCTCCAGTGCATGGCCTACGGGCAGGGCGCGCGCGGCGGCGTCTATTTCGCGGCCCACGACGGGCAGGCGCTCTACAAGCGGTTCGGGCTGTACCGGGACGGCGGAGACGGCCGGCACGCGGCGCTGCTCATGAAGCAGTACCCGCGCGACCGCCTCGAGCCGGGCGAGCGCTTCGCGTCCTTTTACCCGGTGACCGTCGGCGTGTATGCCGGGCCGTGGTGGGCGGCGTCGGCCCTCTACCGCCAGTGGGCGATGCGCCAGGTCTGGTGCCGCAAGGGCCCGACCAAGGACCGGGCGGACATCTCGGAGAAAAGCAAGCAGCTCGACATCTGGTATTGGAACTACACGTTCGGAACGGACAGCCGCCCGCGGAAGATCGTGCCGGTGCTGCGCTTCCTGCGCGAGACGCTCGGCTGCAACCTGGGCTTCCACTGGTACAGCTTCAACGGCGAGATGTTCGCCCGCTGGCGGATTCCCTGGGGCGCGCCGGACAACCCGGATATCCTCGACGTGCTCGTCCGGGGCGTGCGCGAGATGCACGCGCTGGGCGTGCTCGTGATCCCGTACCTCGACTGCCGCCTGTGGGGCGAGGAGACCCGCAGCTTCAAGGCCGCCGACGGCATGAAGTGGATCGTGCGCGACGAGAAGGGCGAGGGCTGCACCTGGCCGACCACCTCGGCCTGGACCATGTGCCCGACGGCGGCGCCGTTTCACGACCTGACCAGCCGGCTGGTGGCCGAGGTGATGGAAAAATGCGAACTGGACGGGGCGTACCTCGACCAGGTGACCTGCTGCAACGCGGTGCCGTGCTTCAACCGGGACCACGACCACCCGCCGGGCGGGCACGACCACTGGGTGCGCGGCTACCGCGCGCTGGCCGAGCGGATCCAGCGCGAGATCAAGGCGCGCTCGCCCGACGCGATCATTACCTCCGAGGGCTACATCGAGTGCTTCCTGGACCTCTTCGACCTCGACCTGGGCTACGCGCTGAATCACCTCTGGGTCGGCCATTATCCCGGCGTCCAGCCGATCCCGCTGTACCAGAGTGTCTACCACGACTACCACATGACCTACGGCACGATGAACAAGTTCACCGAGCCGAACCTGGCCCTCTTCCGGTACCGCGATGCCCTGCTGCTGGCGGGCGGAGGCCAGCTCGGGATCTGCGGCGCGTTCGCCGGCATCGAGAAGTCGGCCGCGCACCGGCCGATGCTCGACTACGTCGGAACGCTGGTCCGGGCCCGCATGGCGGGCCGGCGCTGGTTCAACCTCGGGGTCTGGAAGCCGCCTCTGTCGCTGGCCTGCGAGCGCGTCACGCTCGATTTGAGCGACGCGAAGAAGCAGGGGCGCCTCGAGGCGCCGGCCGTGCGGAGCGGGTGCTTCGAGGTGGACGGCGAACTGTGCGTGGCGCTGGTCAACCACACGGCGCGCGAGCAATCCGTGTCCTTCGACATGGCGCCGGCCGCGTACGGGCTGGCGGGATCGGCGTTTGAACTCGAATCCATCCATCCCGGTTCCCCGCGGCGCCTGGCGCGCCTCGGCGCCGAGGGCGCCCGGCAGTCGCTCGCGCTCGGGCCGGCCTCCGCGCAGGTGCTGGTCGTGAGGCCGGCACACCCGGGCCCGGCCAATTCCGGAGCCCATGGGCGCGGGCGCCGTGCCCGGAGCCCGGGCTCCAACAGGAGCAACATCCATGAAACAACCTGAGCGCATCCTGCTGGCGCGGAACGGGCGCAGCGCGTACCGGATCGTGATCGCGGCGGCGGCGTCCGAGCCCGAGCGGTTCGCGGCGCGGGAGCTCCGGCGTTACATCCGGCGGGTAACGGGCGCGGACCTCCCCCTGACGGCACAGCCGGCGGGCGCGGGGCGGACCCTGACGGTGGCGGCGCTGCACGACGGGGCCGGTGTTCCGCGGGACCTTGCGTCCGTTCGGGCCGCGGCGGGAGCGGGGGCGGACGCGTGGCGCGCACAGGCCCGCCGGTTGCTCGAATGCCGCGAGGAAAGCTTCGGCATCAGCGTCCGGCCCGATGGCGGCGTGCTGATCCTGGGCCGTGATCCCGGTGGCGCGCTCAACGGCGCGTACGCGTTCCTGGAGCGGTTCCTGGGCGTGAGCTGGCCGGACATGGACCCGGGCGGCGAGGTCGTGCCGCGCCGGGCGACGGTGGCGTTGCCGGTTGGCGCGCGGGTGGAGGAGCCGGCCTTCGCCTGGCGCGGGCTGGGCGACGGCTGTTCCCTGGAATACAGCGTGCGCGACATTGACTGGCTGAGGAAACGGCGGCTGAACGTGGTCATTGCCGGGCTCCCGCCATACTGGGACAAGGTGCGCGCCCGGCAGCTTCCCGAAATCCGCCGGCGCGCCATGCGGGTCTACGTGGGCGGGCATATCGCCCACAATTATTTCCCGGACCCGGCCGTGTATTTCAAACGCCATCCCGACTACTACGCCCTGGTCGCTGGCCAGCGGGTGCCCGGCCAGATATGCTATTCCAACCCGGAGGCCTGCGCGATCCACCGCCGGAATCTGGTGGACTACGTGCGTCAGCATCCCGAGATCGACATCTTCGCGGCCTGGGGCAATGACGGGAAACAGTACTGCCAGTGTGACGCCTGCCGGAAAGCGGGCACCGGACGGCTGCTCTTCGATTTCTACAGCCGCCTGGCCGACGACGTGGCCCGGGTCTGCCCCCGCACCCGGATCGAGCACGGGAACTACCTCGATCTCATGCTCCCCATTCCGAAGCATGCGAAGCCGCACCCGAACCTGGTCTTGCTCTTTGCCCCGTACGACAACAGCAACCGCGGCGAGCGCCTGTTCGACCGGCGCGCAGCGCACCCGATGCGGCCGGACTGCACAAACCGCAAGGCGTGCCGCGATCTGGATGCGCTGCTGCGCGTGACGCCCAACGTGCTCGTCTTTTCCTATTTTACGGACCAGACCATGAAGGGGAGTTGTTACACGCCGGCCCCGGAGATCATCCGCGATGACATGCGGTACTACCGGGCGGTCGGCGTGGCGGGCTTCCATGACTGCCAGGTCAAGCGCCACCTGTGGTGGCTGGACAGCCTCAATATCCATGTCCATGCCCGGATGCTCTGGGATCCGGACCAGCCGCTCGATCCGGTGCTCCGCGAGTATTACGGCGGGCTGTACGGCCCCGCTGCGGACGAGGTTGCCGGGTTCGACCGCGCCGTCGAACGCCTGGCCGCGACGGTCCTGCCGCATGGCTTCCGCGCGGGGTCCTTGATGGGCCTGACGTTCGGCGTCGGCGGGTTCATGGACATCCAGGGGAAAGACTACCGGCCGGCGTTCGACGCGCTCATGCGCGGCGCCGTCCGGGAACGGATCGAGGCGGCTGCCGCGTGGCTGGACCGGGCGGACGCCGCCGCGGCAACGGCCTCGAACGGGGGGGCCGTCCGGCGGCGCCTGCGCCGGCTGCGGCTCTGCCTGGGCCAGTGGGAGGATCGCCTGCGCCTCGGCCACGAGACGGTGCGCGTGGCCTGGGCGCTGGCCCGGTGCGCGGAGGTCCCGGCCGCCGAACACCCGGCCTGCCGCCGCGAGCTGCGCCGCGCCTACGCCGCCGCGAAGCGCGTCTGCGGCGCGCTCAGGCAGTCATCCCGCCGGTTCAGCGTGCTCACGCGTTCGCCGCGCGCGGATTTGAACCGTGGTTGCAGACGCCTCGAAGCCCAGATGAAGGCGCGCGTAACGGATGCCTTGAACGGCTGACGGCGTCTCGATGCGGCCGGCCCCGCCATTGGCCTCGCCGGGCTTCGCGCGATCGGCCGCCTATGTGGCAGCCTATGGAGTTGTGTTCGGGGTTGGGTGCGTATAGATTACCGGGGTCTGTGTTCGCGCCCGGGCGGGACTCCAGATCGGGCCGACCCGCATGCCGCCGAGCTCGTCCGGGGCTGCGAATTAACCTTTCCCTCGAGGAGGGCATGTTGTTATGCGCGGAATCCACACATGGGCGGGCCTCGTGTGTCTGGCGCTCATTTTGGAGCATCCCGTACGGGCGGACGAGGGGGGGATGCCCGGGGTGACGTGGCCGGCCGAGTGGACGGCCTTCGGGTCGGTATCGCTGAACACCTACATGTGGCCGCGCGGCGGAACGCCGGCCCGGACGGCGCTGGCGCCCGGCGACATGTTCAAGACGATCCCGGCCGAACTGGAACTCAACGGGCAGCGCTATCCCTGCCGGCGGCTTGCCCTGGAAAACGGGCAGCTCGAGTTCCTGCAGGCGTTCGGCCTCACGACGGCCGTCTGGGACGCGCAGACCGTATACCTCGCCGGCACGGTTACGGCCGAACGAGACACGACGGTCGAGATCGGGGCCGGCGCGGGCTGGTTCATGCAGTGGTGGCTGGACGGGCAGCCGGTTTTCGATACGCTCGCCGAGGGCAACGTGGCGTTTCCCATCACGGGCCGCGACCATGTGTTCCCACTCGCGCTCTCCAAGGGCGAGCACGTGCTGGCCGTGGCGGTGGTCTGCGCCAATATCAGGAACTCCATCCAGTTCCGGCTGGCGCTGACCGGTCCGCAAGCCCCGGGCTCGGTGTCGTTCCCGGCGATCATGGAGGCGGGCCGGCGCAAACTGGGCCGGGCCAACCGCGAGACGGCGATCGATTTCCAATCCGCCCGCTCCGATTTCCAGCGCGCCTTGAAGGCCGCGACGACGGACACCGAGCGCGCCGAGGCGCTCCTGGCCATGGCCGAGTGCCGCCTGGACGACATCCGCCGGGAAGCCGATCCCGCCGACGCGCGGCGGGATTGCGAGGCGGCCGCCGCGCTGTCCGGCGCCACGCCCGGGCAGAAGGCCCGGGCTGCCCTGGGAATCGGGGAAAGCCTGCTGCGGGACAACCGCTGCGCCGAGGCGCGGGAGGCGTTCGCCCGGGCGGCCGGAGCCGACCCGGCGGCCGGGTGGGCGGCGACGGTGCGGTTTGCCGTTGCGCGCTCGCATCTCCAGGAGGGGAACGACGCGGCGGCCCGGCCGGAGCTGGAGGCGATCCTGGCCCTGGAAGGGCTGGAAGACTACCAGGTGTTCAACGCGCAGTCGCACCTCGACGCGCTGGACCTGCTGAAGCGCCTCGAGCCGGAGCATCCGCGGCTGTTCTTCAATGTCCGGACCTGGCCGGCGGTCAAGGCCCGCGCCGAGGCCAATCCGAAGGATGTGGAACAGCTCCGGGAAGCTGCGGCCCGGCTGCCGGCCGACATCGGCTTCAAGAACTGGGGCACGGAACTGGCCACGGCAGCGTTCGTGTACCGCCTGACGGGCGACGCCGCGCTGCTGGAGAAGATCCGGCGCATGCTGCGGGCCAGCGTGGAGTTCTACATGGGCCGGCTCTACGCCGCCGGCGACCTGGACACGCGGCTGGGATGCGTGGCGGCCCTGGACTGGACCTGGAACGACTTGCCGGCGGACGAACGGGCGATGCTGGTACACGACCTGCTGCGGGATCTCTACGGCCTGCACGTGGAGGACCTGATCACCCGCGACGCCAAGAAACGCTACTCGAATTACAACTTTTACTATGCGGCCGGGATCGTCGGCTATGCGGCGCTGACGTCGTTCCATCCCGACATGGATCCCGTGGACCGGGTCCGGGCCATGGCGCTCCTCGGCCGCTTCTACCACTCCCACATCAAAGACGCTTTTGCAAGGTATGGCAAACGCTTCCGGGACGCGGGCACGTCCATGCCCGAACTGGAATACAGCCTGTCGCATCTCCCCGTGCCCATCTGGTCGTTCCTGCACTGCTGGCGCTCGGCGCTGCAAGGCGAGATTCCCGAAGACTGGACCTACATGAGCGGTATCAAGCCCGATTATATCCTCCGCAATATGCTGGAAATCAGGCCCGGGCATGAATACCACAGCGTCCGGCATTTCGGGTTCGGACGGTCCTGGCATGAGCGCGACGGCTGGAGCCTGTCGGCGGGGCAAATTGCCCATCACCTCGCCCAGTTCATCCATTTCTTCGGCCGGACGCATCCGGACCAGGCGGCGAGTGCCGCCTTTATCCGCGCGCGGGTTCCTCCGTTTCACGTTGCGGGCGGCTCCTTCTTCGGAGGCGTGGAGCCGCTCTATCCGTTCCTCCTGGACCTGTCCGCGGCCCCGCCGCCCGAGCTGCCCAAGGATTTCCCGCTGGCGTCCCTCTACCGCGGCAACGGGCAGGTCCTGATGTCCTCGGGCTTCGGGTCCAACGACACCTACGCGGTCTTCTGCTGCGGAGCCGGAGACCCCGACGAGACGCGCTCGCGCACCTCCGAGCATTTTGACAGCGGGCATTTCACGATCTTCAAGCGGGGCTATCTCGCGCTCGACAGCGGCACCCGCGCCCAGCATGAGTCGAGCGACCCGCGCAGCGGCGTCAACTACGAGATGCAGAGCGTGGCGCATAACACGGTCCTGATCCACATGCCGGACGAATCACTGCGCTGGAACGCCGTGGTGGCCGCCGTCCACGGCGGGCAGCGCGTGCGGCCGTTCGCCGCCCGACCCCTGGCGTTCGAGTCCGAGCCGCAGTTCGCCTACGCCGCCGCCGACCTCACGGAGACCTACCACCCTGACAAGTGCGCGCAGATGCTCCGCCAGTTCCTGTACCTGCCCCCCGACCACTTCGTGGTCTTCGATCGCGCGGTCTCGAAGCAGGCCTCCTATCCCAAGGCCTGGCTCCTGCATACGGCCAACGAGCCGCTCGTCGCGGGGAAGGAGGTCCGGGCGGACCAGGAGCAGGGGCGCCTGTTCTGCCGGACCCTGTTGCCGGCCGACGCCGTGCTCGAGCCCGTGGGCGGGCCGGGCAAGGAGTTCTGGGCCGGCGGCCAAAACTGGCCGGT
Source organism: uncultured Verrucomicrobiota bacterium (assembly GCA_964624095.1). Lineage (GTDB taxonomy): Bacteria > Verrucomicrobiota > Kiritimatiellia > JAAZAB01 > JAAZAB01 > CAZEVX01. The sequence goes on from CAZUYI010000042.1 coordinate 11,818, forward strand.
TCCGACCAACTCGCCCTACCTGCGCGACCTGGGCATGGCCAACGCGGCCGACATCCCCGAAAACATGGGCCGCTGGCGCGTGAACGTAAAGCCGGGCGCCGCGCGGACGGACGACTGTTTCCTGCATCTTCTCCAAACCGGCCTGCAGACAGCGGAGCGGATGGTCGAAAGCCGGATGCGCGAGTCGGCCGAGGACGTCACGCTCGAGTTCGAGGTCGCGCCCCGCGCCTATTCGGTCACATTCCGTAAAACCGGCGCGCCGGGCGGGCATGTCCGGATCGTGGAAGACGGCCGGACGCGCGTGGACAAGGAGTTCGCGACGCAACTCCCGATGCCCGATGGGCGGGCCTCACACTAGCGAACGCGGGCGCGGCCGGCCGCGCCCGCATGACGGGCAGAGTCAACAGCCGCCGGTGCTGCCGGCCGGCGCGCGGAAACAGGAGACGGTGGGCCATGAGGGCGTTGGCGAAAAACGGGCGCAGTGTATACGGCATTTGGATGCGGGCGCAGGCCACGGAACCGGAACGCTTCGCGG
>CAZUYI010000043.1:0-5553 GCA_964624095.1 uncultured Verrucomicrobiota bacterium
CGTCGAGGGGTTGGACACGGTGGGCGGTACGCCCATCGGCCGTGCGGGCCGCACGGTGTTTAACCGCGAGCTGCCCTTCCAGGGACCCGGTGTTCAGCCGGCCATGTCGTATGCCGAGGCGGCTCGCCGATCCCTGGAATGGTCCTTGAAGTCTCCGTTTATCCGTCAGTTCCAGGAGCCGAAGCAACAGTATGACCTCGGGCGCTATCCCAGCAAGCTGACGGGGTCGGGCGCGATTCTGGCGGCCACGGCCTACGCCCGGCTCGAGCCGCGCCCGGAGGATGCCGACGCCGCCCTCGAGCTGGCCCGCCATGCCGCCCGCGCGCTGATCGCCGCCAGCACCCCGGCGGACGGCGCCCTGCCGTACGTCCCGCTGACCTACAGTCCCGCCGTCACCAACGTGCCCTTCTCGCATCCGGACCGGATCATGATGAACTACCCGAGCATGGTTGGGCTCGTCTACCTGGACCTCTACGACCTGACCCGCGACGAGGAGTTCTTCCAGGCAGCCCTCCGGATCGCGGAGGCCTACCGGAAGACGCAGCAGCCTGACGGCGCCTGGCCGGCCATCCTGCTGGCGTCCTCGGGCGAGGCATATTCCAAAGTTCCGGTGGTTCCCGCGCGAGGCTTCCTCAAGCGGCTGGCGGAGGCGTACGGCCGCGCGGAGTACCAGCCTGCGTTCGAGGCTGCCGAGCGGTATTACCGCGAAGGGCCGGTCAAACAATTCCACGCGATGGGGCTGTTCGAGGACGTGAGCGTGCGGGCCGGGAACCTGTCCTGCATCGCCGCGGCCGGGATGGCTTCGTTCCTCTTTGCCCATGCCGAAGGGCCGGACGATCTGGCGACGGCCGAAGATATGCTGCGGCTCGCGGAGGACCAGTTCGTCTTGTGGCATCCCCCTCAACCGGGTACAACGTCGCGGTCCGCCCCGCCGGGCCATCTGATTCCATGCGCCCTGGAGCAATACAGTTACCGCGTGCCGGTGACCGGGTCGGCGTCCTCCTTTATGAGCGCTTGCCTGGCCGCCTGTAAGGCCACGGGCAAGCCGCTCTGGCTGGCCAAGGCCGTGGCCATGGCCAATATGCACGTCACACTTGTCGAGCGCAACGGCTTTATACCGACCTACAATGCCGACAGTACCAGCGATGAAAGCTGGCCCAACTGCCCGGTCGGCTCGGCCGTGGCGCTGGCCCGGTTCGCCGTTGAGATGGAGAAGCTTGGCCGACCGGCGGGCGGTGCGGGCCAGATCTCCCGATAACAAAGACTCGTGCGCCCTCATTGCGTCCGGTGCGTCCGGCCCGCGGGGAAGGCGCTGTGCGGCGGCAAGGGGCGATGCCGCAAGCCGGCCGGCGCAGGTTGACGGCCGGAAGCGGTTATGGCCGGTTTGGCTCCGCGGCGAGGGCCGTGAGCCGCGCCGCGAGACGACGCCAGACGCCCAGATCGCCGCCGCACGGATCCACCGGCTCGGCCATGGGAACGGTGCCGAGGAATCGTGAAAGGTCGGCGGCCGCCGCTGCCGCGGCCGAGCGGGATTCCTCGCGCCCGTCCGCGCGCCACGCCCAGGCCAGGCTCAGGACCCGGCAGACCCGCAAGCTTACGTCAAAACGTAGAGTCAGCCACTCGACATCGCCGCGCACATCCGCGTCGGGCAGGGGCCGGCGCAGGACCTCAGTCACATGATCCCGGGCGGCCTCCGTCCGGTCTCCGCGTCGGCGCCAATGATCGGCATGGTCCTTGGCCCCGCTGTCCTCGCCTGCCTCCAGTGCGATGACGGCATCCGCGGCGAAGCGCCACCCGGTGGCCAGCGGAAAGACGCCGTCCCCGGCGCCGAGCGAAAACAGCTCGGCCATCGGGCTCGCCGCCGCGGCGCCATAGAGCCGGGCGCAGGCCCGGTGTAGGAGTCCGCCTGGCCCAAACAGCGCCGCCGGCCGCTCGACTCCGGCCCGGCACCGGCGGAGCAATGCCTGGGCCTCTTCCCGGCTGGCGCAGAGAGGGTAGGCGCCCGCCGCGTTCAGATTCCACCCATAGTGGGCGTTCAGCAGCATAACCGGCTCGGCGACGGAACCGAGCGACGGCATGTAGATACCCGCCGCGCCCTGCCAGTGGCGTTGCATGGCCGGTGTGGCGGCCACGAGCTGGTCGCTGAAGAAGGTGTCGCCGCCGGCAAACGGCAGCACAAACACGCCGTGGCCGTGTCCGACGCGCTCGAGCCGCTCGCCGAGCATGGCCACGCGCGGGCGGGGCGGCGCTCCCGATAGCGTCTGTTCGCGGACGCCGAACTGCACGTTCGGCGCCGGCCCCAGGACGCGGCTCAGGACGCTGAAATACTCGCAGACTGTATCCCAGGTCCGATCCTCGTCGTTGGCGTCGCCGTAGACCGGGCCCACGAACACGATCTCGCAGTCCCGGCTTGCCGCGTAGCCGCTTCCGGCATCGGCGACCGCGTTGACCGCCTGTACGACCCGGCCGAACCAGTGCGCGTACGCGCCCGCCGCCCCCTCGGGCGAGGCAGGCTCGTCGCTCGGCCAGCGCGCGCGGCAGTCCGCGCAGCGTAACTGCCAGCCCGCCCGCGCGCGGTCGATCCGGCCGGCATCGAGCTCGTGGATGTACAGCAGGCCCGGCCGGCAGCGGCGCACGAAATCGGTGAGCTCGTTCAGTTTCTGCTCCGCGAGCCCGGCGTTGCCCAGGCAGGTGCCGTGGCGGCGCGACTCGGGATGGCGCGGCATGCCGAGGCAGTCATAGGGTTCGCCCCCGGGGTAGCCGCGCCGGTTTTCGAATATCCGCCCGTAATAGGGCATCCGGTAAATGGATTCCCGCTGGTAGGCCATGCCGTAACCCCCGCCGTAGCCCCCGAAAGCCAGGCGGATATGGCGGCGGCGCGCGTAGTCGCTGAGACTGCCGGCCAGTTGCGCGTACTCCGGCGTGCGGTCCGCGTTCCAGCCGAACCCGTCGAACCAGATGACGTTGATCTTGAAGTCCGCCGCGAAATCGATCTTGCGCTTCATTCGAGCCGCGGTGGCCTCCGGCCCATCCCCGCGCTCGTGCCCCCATAGATTAAGTTCGGCATTCAGCAGCCAGTCGGCAGCGGCCCGGAGTCGCACGTCGGGCCAGTCCTCGATATGGCCGCAGGGCACGACCGTTCCCCGGCCGTGCCGGCTGGCCAGTTGCCGGAGCGTGGCGCGGCCGTGTTGAAAGCCCTGCCCGGAATACGCGTAAAGCGCGGCGCGCCGCGGGGACACATCGAGTACATATCCCTGTTCCCGGCCCAGGGGCGTGGCGAAGGCCGGGGACCCGGCGGCTTCGGCCGCCGCCGCGTCGGCGCCGGGCAGGAGAATCTCGGCCACCTCCGCAGGCCCTCGGTCGGGCGGTGCCGACGATGGGGGCTCGCTGGCCAGGCATAGGACGCCCGGACGGCGCTGCGTGTGTTTCGGCTCAGGAATCGGGGCGTCGTTCATGGGCTTGGTTCCTGGCGCCATGCTCGCCAGCGGTCCTGTCCCGCCGGGTTCGGCTCCAAGATCGTTGCGCGCCCGCGTGGGCGGCGATCCCGCCGGACCGCCCGGCCTTTCGGGATCGGCCGCGGTCCTGCCATCGGCGCGGAAGGCCCGTGCCGCCCGGCTCGAGTCTGCCCATTCGCGCGCGGCCTCGCGCGAGCGCCCAGCACGGTCTCCTCGCGGTACCCTATCCATTCGGGCGCGCGCTGTCCAGCGCCGGAAGCGCGGCCCCATTCCGCTTGACGCGTTCCGCGGGCTCGTGCCACTATTTGCCGCGGGCGCGCGCCTTCAGGATAGTCACGGCGCCTGGGCGTGCCGGATCCATTGGCCCAGCCCCTCGAACGCACAACCCACAAAGGGTTTCCGATGAACGATGGGATTCTCGCCGCGGTGGATGGCGCCGCGAGCCGGGCCGTGAACCTGCTGGCAGAGCTGGTGCGGATCCGCACGGTGAATCCCTATTCCGGCGAAGGCGGCGAAAGCACGGAGCGCCAGGGGCAGGAGCGCCTGAAACAGGCTCTGGACGCGCTGGGCGGCCAGAGCGTCCTGTTCGACTGCCCGGCCGACATCTACGAGCGTATGGGCGTCCACGGGCCGCGGGGCCGCCAGTTTGAGGGGCGGCCGAACCTGGTCAGCGAGTTCCGCTTTGGCGGGGGCGGACCGTGTGTCATCCTCAACGGCCATATGGACACGGTGGGCGTGGCCGACATGGAGTTCGATCCGTTCGGCGCCGAGGTCCGGGACGGCCGGATGCTGGGCCGCGGAGCGTGCGACTGCAAGGGCGGCCTGGCGGCCGGCTGGCTGGCCTTGAGCGCGCTGCGCGAGGCCGGCGCGCTGTCAGGGGGCCGCGTTCTCTTTGAGAGCGTGATTGACGAGGAATGCAGCGGCAGCGGCGCCGGCACGCTGGCCTGTCTCGACCGCGGGTATGCCGCGGACGCCGCCATCGTGCTGGACGGGCCCGGCGATCGGCTGGTGACGGGATGCATGGGAATCCTGACCGGCGAGATCACGGTCCGGGGCCGCGGCGGACATGCCGGCTCCCGGGATGTGGTCAGCGCCATTGACAAGGGGATCGTGGTCAAGCGTGCGCTGGACGGCGTCAAGCAGGAGCGGGAGCAGATCTCCAGCGGGACCACCTTGAATGTGGGTGTGTTCCAGGCCGGGGTCTCGCCCACGGTCGTTCCCGCGACGGCGCGGCTGGCCTTCAACCTGCAGTACGAGCTGGCCGAGAGGCGGGGCGCCGGGCGCGCGGGACTCGAGCCAGGCGGTGCCTGCGCGAAGGACCAGGTGGCGCGCGCGCTGGCCGGCGCCTGCCAGGCGGACGACTGGCTTCGCGGCCATCCCCCGCGCCTGGAATGGGTCAAGGATTTGCGCCCATTCCGCACGGACACAGATGCCGATCTGGTGCGCGCGGTAAGGCAGGCGCATCGCGAGGCGACCGGCGCCCCGATCGGGACGGGCACGCTGCCGGCCTGGAATGACGCGGCATGGCTGGCGACGCTTGGCCGGATGCCCGCCGTCGCCTATGGCGTCGTGCGCGAAGGCGAGGCGCACTCCACGCACGAATGCGTGTGGATTGAAGACGTGGTCCGCGTGGCCAGGACGGTCGCGCTGGCTGTCCGGGCGCTGCTGCGCGGGTGACCGCCTGCGCACATTCCCTCCGGATTGTCGGATAACATAACGACCGTCCCCCGCAATGCGCCCGGCCGGTCAGGCCGGTCATGGGCCATCCGGCCTATCAGTGTGGGCCGAGATCGGCAACGTGCTGGAAGCGTATTCACAGGCCATGTTGAAGTCTGACTGAATGTTGAATACCCGAGTCGTTGCGGCGCCGGGGGATCATGCCCTGGCTCGGGTCAGAGCTTCTTGATGCGGCGCTGCATGGTATGCCAGGCAGTCGATAGCCGGCCACGCCCCCTCACAATCAATGTCCCGGCTAGCTTGCGCCAGGGACCGGCAATGGGCTTGTGGTCGCGGGCATGGTCGAGAATGAACGGGATCAACGCCCGGTATGCCTGGGGCAGTGCGGGACACGCGGTGGTTTCCAGGAAGCCGATCAGCC
>CAZUYI010000043.1:5563-12197 GCA_964624095.1 uncultured Verrucomicrobiota bacterium
TGGGGTGGACCTGATGGAGCGGGGCACCCCGGAGCAGGTGCGGGCCGAAGGCGCCGGCTTGATCCGTTTCCAGCAGGACCAGCAACGCGATCAGGCTGCGGCACATGCGCTCTTCGTCGGTCTTACCCGGAAGCCCGCCGTCCGGCTCGAGGCGCCCGGCCAGGTCCATGCAGAGGTCCATGGCGTCGGGCTGTTTGGGCGTGGGGGGTATTGCAAACGGCAACGGGAGTTTGCTGCGTTGAGGCATGACGGAATAATATATGCTTGGCTCGCTCTCGCGGGCTCCCATGGTCGATGCCGACGGTACGGACATCATCAGGTGCGCCTGCATGCGGCGCCGGGAGAAATACGCCTCAAACTCCGTGTCCTGCGGCATGCCGACGGGTACCACGCGGGTCGCGGGCAGAGCCCCGGCCCGGTCGCCTTCCCGTTCCACGACGGCCACCAGCGACAGCCGGCGGTTGGCCAGTCCGTAGGCCCGGCCCAGCGTCTCAAGGCGTTGCTCGACTCGCGTGGCCTCGCGCCGGCCGGCGGCGCCCCGGTCCGGCTGGGCGCCCAGCCGGGCCTCCAAGTCGGTGATCAGGCGGGCTCCGCGCAGCAGGCGCAGCGTCTCGGCGTCGGCGCCGCTGTCCGCGCTCACGGGCAGGGACAGGGTCCTGGGCTGGCCGTCCTGCAGCCAGGCAACGGCCAGGCGGCCGTTCCCCGGCACACTCTCGCCGTATACGACCAGCGGATGCCCGCCGAATACGGTGCCCGCGGGCTCGGGTTCGATCCGGGCATCGGCCAGGCCGTCCGGCGTGACGGTAATGGAGGTGGCCACCGGCCGGCCAATGGCCGAGAAGAGTTCGAGGGCCGCCGCGTCCACCCGCTCCCGCGGCGTGACGAACCGGCTCAGACCGCCGGTCTCCCGCGCCAGTTGCGCAAGGAACCGGTCCTGGCTGGCGCTGCCGATGCCCAGGCAATGGATTCGAATGCCGAGTGCCTTGGTCTTCCCGATGATGTCCGCGGTGCCGGCCACCTGGCCGTCGGTCAGCACAACGATGTCCCCGCCGGCCTGGTCCAGCAGGCGTGAGGCGGCGTTCAGGCCGAGGAACAGTTCCGTGCCGCCGCGGGCCTCGATGCCTTCGAGGAATGTCCTCAAGGCGTCACGCGTCGGAGTGTCGGTGTCCGACAGGGTGTCCCGGAACGGTTCGAGCTCGCTGTCGAACGCGAGGCAACCCACCTGGTCCTCTGCCGAGAGCGCGCCCAGGCAGGCCAACACGGCGTTCCGCGCCTGGCGGAGCGGCTCGCCCTGCATCGAGCCGGACCGGTCGAGCAGGAACACCAGCCGGCGCGGATCGGTCCCGGCGGCGCCCAACCGGTCCGAGGCGATGACCGCGGCAAACTGGGCGCGGCCGCCGCGGTCAGTCCCGCAGAACACCCCGGAGAATGACGAGGCCATGCGGACGTCCAGGATCAGGTCGCGGTTGGGAATGTCACGGTCGGGCGCCAGCCGGACCCGCAGGCGCCGGGAATCCAGGGTGTGGACCCGGATCGCGTGGGAGGGCGAGCCGGCTTCGGCCAGCGGCTCCGGCATCTGCACGGAAAGATCGAATCCCACCCGGTGCAGGGCGGAGGCGTCCCGGACGAAAGGCGGCAGCAGCAGATCGTCAAACCCCTGATCGGGCAATTCCAGTTCGCCCGTGTCGGCGCCGGTCTGGACGGCCTTCATGCCGGCGTGATAGCACGGCGTCAGCGTGAAGGGGAACCGGAACCGCCATCCGTCGTCGCGCAATTCTACGCCGGCCAGCAATTCCAGGTACACGGTGACCGTTTCACCGGGCCGGACGTTGCCGATGGTGAGGTTGACAGTGCCGTCCCGGTATTCCCGGGCGAGCGTGGATAAATGGCCCCGCTCGATCCCTTCCTCGTACAGCCGCTGGGCTTCCCCAGTCTCCTTGAGGTCCGAGCGGATTGTGAATCCGTCGCCCGTGATCCGGAACCGGCGCAGCGCGGCGTCGCGCGGCAACATGAAAGTATATACGATTTCGGTCAGGGCGGATTCCGCCGACACGAAGGTGTGGCGGATCGCCAGCCGGGCGCCTGTCGCCAGGATGCGGCCGGTCAGGAACAGTTCCTGCATGGCCAGCTTGATCTCGTGTCCGGATGCGGCGTTCATGGGCGTGAAGCCGGACGCGGATCCCGGGCCCGGGCCCGATGGCGGCTGCGGCGGAGGCGGGGAAGGCAGGCGGCGTGACGGTTTCATGGCGAAGGCTCCTTGGATGGGGTGGGCGTATCCAGGCTGCGGCACAAGTCCGCGATGGCCCGCTGGAGTTGACGCAGACGCCAGGGGGCACTGTGTTCCCGGATCATCAGGACCAGGTCGTCGGCCACGCGGACATGCCGCCAGGCCTCGGACGCGGGGTGGGGAGCTTGGGCGGCGGGAGCGGCCAGCCGGTGGGCAATCTCGGCCAAGGTCAGACCGTCATTCTGAAGGCGGCGAACAGCCCGGATCTGCCGGAGATGAGAGTCCCCGTACAGCGCGGCCCGGCCGGCCTTGCCGGGGCCGGGCACCAGGCCCCGCGCGATGTAGAACCGCAACGTCCGCGGCAGCAGTCCGGCCAATCGGGCCAGTGTCCGTAACGAATAGCCTTTTACCATGGGCTTCCCGCGTGGCATACAAGGGTCCTTTTGATGCCGGTAGAATACCCGAATTATATGTCAGTGTCAAGTACTGTATTGTTATTTTTATGCACGAATCCCCGCCGATGATCCGGCTTGAATTGTTTATTGTTTAGGTCTGACACTGAGGATCGGGTGAGGCTGCCTGGGATCCCTGCCGCTCGAGGAAGGCGTCGGCACGGGTGGCCAGGTCGGCCAGGGACTCGCTCAGCACCCGACGCGCCGAGTCGTCCGTCCCCGCGCTCCGGGCCCGCGCGAAATACTTTTTAAAGCGGCGCCACACGTCGACGTTCATGGCGGGAATGCCGAGCTTGTCGGCGGCGTCCAGCCAGTGCGAGTCCCGCAGCCGATAGGCGCGGTCCGCCAGGGCGGCGGTCAGCAGGACGCCGGGGCTTCCGGCCGCTCCGACGGCCAGCGGCACGGCGCAGGTGGTGGTCGGCGGGCCCAGGGCCACAGCCATTCGGGAGAATAACGCCGGAGCGTCAGGGTCAGGCGCGGCGGTGAAGGCGAAGGCGGTGCCGCCGCTGGTCACGGCCCGGAACCGCGGGCCGCCCCGGGGTTCGCCGTTGACCCGGTCCCCGGCGATGGCCTGGCAATCCGGGAGTCCGATCCGATTCCGCCTCACGGTCTCCGAGAGCAGGGTGTGGACGCGATCGTAGCGCAGCGCGGAGCCTTCGGCGATGGTGGACGCCGTGCGCAGCGCGGCGATGGCCGGAAGACGCCAATGGTTCGAGCGCACGGCACAGCCATGGGTGATTTCCTCGTGCGCCCGGTGCCGGGCGGTGTTTTCGACGATGAACGCCCGGCGCGGGTCCGCGACGAGGAAAATACTTCCCTTCCTTCCGTGCGCATAATCGCCCGCGCCGATCACCGCCTCCAGCAGGGCCACCGCCTCCTCCGCGCTGCGGGCGCGCTCGGCCAGGAGCCGCAGGATCTCCGGCGTACCCAGCCCGACGGGGTGGTTTTCAGCGCACGCTTCGCCGCTGTTCATGACGGCCGCCACCCCGGCCTCGTTGATCATCGCCAGTGGGGCGGTAAACGGCAGGTCCACCGGGCCCCACCAGCGGAGCGTGGAGGACACCCGCTTGACGATCAGGCCCTGGCAGGTCGCTCGATCGGTGTCGCGGTTCTTGTGCAGGAGCACCCCTCCGTGCGCCGAGGCATCCGGCATGACAATCCAACTGGTGCACTGCTCGGGAAACGGGGCCGGCGCGTGCAGCAGCAGGAACGTCTCGAGCGGCAGGCCGAGGACGCCGCACAGGCCCTCGAATTCCTCCATCCAGTGGGGCGCCCAGCGGGCGACCGCCGATTCGTAGGCCTTCACGAATGCGGCTTGCGACAGGACGCCCGGCGCCGCAAAGACCTGCCGGCGCGCCTCGATCCGCGCGGCCAGCACAGCGCGCGCCACGGGAAACACCGCTTCGCCGTAGGCGCGGCCGGCCTCGCGCGGCGCGCCGGAAAACTCGTGGAGCAAGGGTGGGGGTGTGATAGGCATCGGCGGGCTTTTCGCGGGCAACGGTCAACGCCCTGCCCTGTGTATCCTCCCGCGAAAGCCCTGTCAAGCCGCGTGAGGCTCTCGGAGGTCTCCGTCAACCGGGGGCGCCCTGTAGCGGTCCTCGCTCTGGCTGGACGTGCCGTGGCCGGGCGGCGCCGGTGTTCCCGGCAGACAGCGGCGGACCTCGATCGAACTGTGCGCCAGGACCCACGAGTCAATCGTGAACGTGCCCGGCTTGCCGTAGAACCGGCACAGGTGCGACACGCAGATCTGGCAGAGTCCCATGACCCGAGACAGCCGTTGGAGAGCAGGATGGTGCGGATTTGGGTGGGGCGAGGTGGGGGGAAGGGGACGTTGGCAAAGCCATTCCGGACGCTGAACACACCTTGCCGGTTGGTGTTACAGCCCCAGCGGGACGTCCACCGGCGCGTAGCCGCTGCCGGAGAGCAGAACGCGCCAGACGCGGCCATCGTCCTGGCGCACGGCCGGATCGGCCTTCCCGTCGCCGTCGTAGTCGCCCGGCACGGGGTCCCAACCCGGCCCGCCCAGGAGGCGCGGCGCGGTGGCCGGCGCATAGCCGGCGCCCGACAGAAGCACCTGCCACGTCCCGTCGGCGCGCGTATACACCGCCGGGTCGGCCAAGCGGTCGCCGTCGTAGTCTGCCGACGCCGCGCTCCTGCCCGCGCCGCCCAGGAACCCGGCGAGCGTCAGCGGGGCGTAGCCGCCGCTCGAGAGCTTCAGTTTCCAGGTGCCGTCCCGCTCCTGGTAGAGGCAGTAGTCGGCTTTGGCGTCGCCGTCGTAGTCGCCGGGGCTCGGCTTGCCTTGGATGGCGGCCAGGAAGTTGCTGCGGATCAGCAGCGCGTAGCCGCTGGCCGACGGCCTCAGCTTCCAGTCGCCCGTATCCGGATTGCAGACCGCCGGGTCGCTCAGCCGGTCCCCGTCGTAATCCGCGGGAGCCGCCAGCCAGCCCGGCCCGCCCAGCAGGCCGGGGACGGCGAGGCGGGCATACCCGCTGCCGGACAGCAGCACCGTCCAGGCGCCCGTGCGCGCGTCGTAGATCGCGGGGTCGCCCTTGCCGTCTCCGTCGAAATCGCCCGGACAGCCCGGGGAAGCGCTCGTTGCCGGCAGCACCTTGACCATCCGCTGAACGGGTGGCGCGGCGCCCCAGGTGGCGTTCCCCGCCTGGTTCGCCGCGACGCGCACCGTGCCGACGCCGGTGAACGACAGGCGGTTGCCGCCCGTAATCGTTCCTGGCCCCGACACCACGGAGAAAGTCACCGGCAACCCCGAGGAGGCTGTCGCCGTGAGCGTCACCTTGTTGGTCATCACCTGGTCCGGAATGGCCGGGAAATGGATGGCCTGGCTGGCCTTGGCCACGGCAACCGTGTTCGTCACGCTGGGCGCGGGGTCCCAGTCGCCATCCCCCGCCTGGCTGGCCACGATGCTGACGGTTCCCGAGCCCGTGAACGTCAGGTTGGTTCTCCTCGCGATGATCCCCGGCCCGCCGCCCACCGCAAAGCTCACCGGCAGGCCCGAGGACGCCGTCGCCGACAAGGTCACTCGGCCCGTGGCGACCTGGTCCGGGATGCCTGGAAACGTGATCGTCTGTTCCCGGGAGAGCTTTCCCGGATCCAGCATCACGAGGTTGCCGGCCGGATAGCCGACCAGGAGCCGCGCATTCAGCGGATCGAACGTCGTCGCCATCGCCGGCCCGCCATTGGCCGAGCTGCCGACCAGCGAGTTGGCCGCGGAGACCACGCCGGTCATACCCGCCGCCCCGTTGCCCCACGTTACCGCCCCCGCCTTCGCGGCCGCGCCGTTGGCCCAATAGGGACTGCCGACCACATAATATCCGTTGGCCAACTCCGTCACGCCTCCGTTCCCGACCCGGTCATTGGCCGCGCTGCCGACCAGCGAGTCGGCCGCGGAGACCACGCCGGTCTTTCCTAATACCCCGCTGCACCAGGTCACCGCCCCCGCCTTCACGGCCGCGCCATTGGCCCAATCGGGACTGTTTACCACGTAATGTCCGTTGCTCAACGCCGTCACGTCGTAGAAGCCGACCCGGTCATTGGCCGTGCCGCCGACCAGCGAGTTGGCAGCGGAGACCGCACCGGTTACACGCGCCACCCCGCTACCCCAGGTCGCCGCCCCCGCATACGCGGCCGCGCCGTTGGCCCAATAGGGACTGAGGACCACGTAATGTCCGTTGGCCAACGCCGTCACACCCATGCCGACCTGGTCGTTGGCCGAGCTGCCGACCAGCGAGTTGGCCGCGGAGACCACGCCGGTTACACCCGCCGCCCCGCTGCCCCACGTCGCCGCCCCCGCGTTGGTGGCCGCGCCGTTGGCCCAATCGGGACTGCAGACCACGTAATGGCCGTTGGAGAATGCAGTCAAGCCCCAGAGGCCGACCTGGTCACTGGCCGAGCTGCCGACCAGCGAGTTGGCCGCGGAGACCACGCCGGTCATACCCGC
>CAZUYI010000044.1:0-12104 GCA_964624095.1 uncultured Verrucomicrobiota bacterium
CGTTGTCCTCGCCGGTATTGTGGGCGTACTGCGCGTGCGGCTTCTCGGGCGCCAGCCGCTCCAGCCACCGCTCGAAGTCGGCATGCAGACCGCGCTCGTCGTCGTTGATGAACACGCTGGCCGTGATGTGCATCGCATTCACGAGGGCCAGCCCTTCGCGGATGCCGCTGGCCGCCAGGCACTCCTCCACCCGGGACGTGATGTTGACGAACCCGCGGCGGCGTGGCAGCTCGAACCAGAGTTCATTTCGATAGGTTTTCATGGGAACGTACCGAGTGCTTTCCGGCGGAATGCTCCGCCCGGCCATGGTACACCGTCGCCGCCCGTTAGCGAGGAAAACCCATACCGCGCGCACCGGGCCGGCACGTTCGTCCGGGCCTTCTCACGGCGCCGGGCCGGGCCATTCCGCGATTCGCAACCCATAGACCTCGACCTCGCCGGCGCCCCCGTAGCACACGCGGAACTCGACGCGCCCGGACCGGTCCGAGGCCCACTCGATGGCGAGCGGCGCCCGCGCCCGCGCGCCGGACACCCGGCGCTCCGCCAGGACGGCGCCGCTCGATTCGGACACCGCATCCAGAACCAGCGGCGCGCCCGGCGGTATGCCCTTGCAGGCGATGTCGAAGTCGGCGCGGAACCGGCCGGGGGGAAGCCACGCGTACGCGCCGCAGAACACCCAGTGCGGCCCGTCGCGCCCGGCGCGCGCCGCCCGGCACGCCGGGCCGTCCGCCGGCGCCTCGAGGCTCCCCGTGAAACCGGACGCGTGCTCCGGCCCGATATCGAACTCGAGCCGGCGGGCGCGGTCCACGGGCTGCAGGTCGAATTCCCGGCCCTTGTGCATGAGCCAGGGCGTGCGGTCGGGAAAACACTTGGCAACGGACAGGGTCACCGCCTCGTTCACGTGCCGAACGACCAGCGGGTCGCTGCCGAGCCCGCGCGGATTGCAGATCGGCTCCTGCAGCCAGGAGTAGATGCCGTCCACGAAAATCAGAGAGCGCGGCGGGGCCCGGCGCAGCGCCTCGCGGTACCGGCCGTCTCCACGCATCAGGGTCCGCAGCTCCCTGCCTTCCGTCCAGGCAAAGACTGCGGCGGCGCCGAGGAGGGCCAGGCCGGCCGCCGCCGCGACGCCGCGCCGCAGCCGGGGCCGGGCCAGGGCGGGCGACGCCAGCATCCGTTGCACGCCGAGCGCCGCGCCCAGGACCAGGCAGGGAAAGGTCTCGAAATAATACGAGGGCCCGGTGAGATCCCGCGTGCGGCTGCTGAAGAAGATATAACCAACCCACACCGAGGCCGCCGAGCCGGCCAGGACCGCGCTCCAGGGCCGGCGCCAGCCGGCAAGCAGGAGCACGGCCGACACGGCCAGCGAACCCCGAAACCCCCATGCCCAGCGATCCAGGTCCCGCAGGTAGTCCAGCATCTGGCTCAGCCCCTGCCTCCACGTGTAGTCGCCGTATACCCCGAACATGTACCGCCTGCCGAACCCGAGCGTTTCGAGAGGATTGTACACCTGGTAGGGCGACAGCAGCGGCCGGCCGGTCGTCAACCCGTTATGGAGCAGCTGGAGCGACGGCCCCACCGCGGCGCAGGCGGCCAGGACCGCCAGGCCGGCCCAGCCGGCGCGGCTCCGGCGGCGCACGGCGTCAACCACCAGGGTGCCGGCCAGCGGCCCCGCGAGGAGCAAGGCGGTATAGTTTCGGACGAGGAACAGGAACGCCCAGGAAAGCCCGGCCGCCACGGCGTAGCCCCGGTGCCGGGTCCCGGCCCAGGCGACGCCGGCCCAGAGGAACGCGGTGTACGCCGCATGGGCGCTGGTATGGCTCAGGAGCGTGCCGTACATGAACAGGAAATAGGGCGAGGCCAGCATGAGGACGACGACCAGGTCCGCCCGGATGTCCAGGCGCCGGGCGCAGCCGGTAAGCAGCCAGACGCTCAGCGCCGCCGCGAGGGCGGCCATGAGTCGCGGGGCGCCGAGCCAGGCGCCCGGCGCGAGCCAGAGCCCGTGGCCCGGCGAGTAGCGCGACAGCCAGCCGAGGACCTCGTCGAGCAGGATCATCTTGTGCTCGAACACCGGGTGGAACGGAGGCAGCGGCCGGGCCACGCGGCCTTCGAGGAAACAGTGGGCCTGGAACTCGTAGCTGCCCTCGTCGGCCGTAAGGTAGGCGCCGTGGTACACAACGTGCGACACGAGCAGGGAGAGGCCGGCGGCCAGCAGGGCGCCCGCCAGCCGCCAACGGCGCTCGATGGCCGGCCGCATCGGAATGACACCGCTCAAGGTCATGGGAAAGGAACCGACGCGCGGGGCCCTGGAAGCCGGATGACAAAGGCACCTTACGGCGGCGCACCGGCGGTGTCAATGCCTTTGGGCTCAACTTCGCGCTTGGCCCACCCGCGGCGATCGGCTATAATTTTGGCTCAGATGGATTCGCAGAACACACGCGGCGAGCGGAAGACCGGCGGGTTCTACCGCGGGAAGGACGGGGCCGCCATGCGCGGCGCCTGGATGGCGGGGATGGCCGGGCTGCTGCTGGCGGCGGCCGGCGAGGCGCGTGCCGGGTGGTTCCGGCGCGGGGACGTCCGCCACGCGGTGGTCCAGGTCCATGCCACTCTGCAGCGCGAGGATTACAGCCAGCCCTGGCAGCCTGCGCGCCCCATGGCCGGCAGCGGATCGGGATTCGTGCTGCGCCGGCGCCGGATCCTGACGAACGCGCACGTGGTGTCGGACGCACGCTTCATCGAGGTGCAGCGCGAGGGCCTCTCGCGCCGCTATCCCGCCGCGGTGGCCTTCATCGGGCACGACTGCGATCTCGCCGTGCTGTCGGTTGACGATCCGGCCTTTTTCGAGGGAGTCGTTCCGCTCGAACTGGGCACGCGGCTGCCGCGCTTGAACGACGAGGTGCTGGCGCTGGGCTATCCCATGGGGGGAAAACGCCTGTCGCTCACGAAAGGCGTCGTCTCCCGCATTGATTACCGGCTCTACACCCACAGCCAGGTGGACAGCCACCTCGTGCTGCAGATTGACGCCGCCATCAATCCGGGCAACAGCGGCGGCCCCATCCTGTTTGACGGCCGGGTGGTGGGCGTGGCCTTTCAGGGCATTCCCAACGCCCAGAGCCTGGGCTACGCCATTCCGCTGCCGGTCCTGCGCCATCTGCTGGCGGATATCGAGGATGGCGCCTACGACGGCTATCCCGAACTGGGCGTCACGCACCTCGAGACGCCTAATCCGGCCTTGCGGCGCCGGCTCCGCCTGCCGGACCCGGTGTCCGGCGTGGCCGTCTCACGGGTGGATGCCTACGGGGCCGCCGCCGGGCACCTCGCGCCGGGCGACGTGATCCTGGCCATTGACGGGCACCCGGTCGCCCACGACGGCACCATCCAACTGGACGGTGAGACGGTCGAGTACATCGAATTGCTCGAACGCAAGCAGTGCGGCGACCGCATCCGGCTGCGACTCTGGCGCGACGCGCGCCCGCTGGACGTGACCGTGCCGCTCGTCAAACGGCCCGACCCGTTCGCCTTCCGCTCGGACTACGACCGGCGCCCGGACTATTTCATTCGGGGCGGGCTGGTCTTCATGCCGCTCAGCCGCGGGCTCCTCAACTCGCTCGGACCCGAGCTCGGCCGCGAGTCGGCCCAGCCCCTGCTCTACTACGCCACCTTCGCCAAGGTGGACCAACTGGACGCCGGCCGGCGCCAGTTTGTCGTCCTGCGCCTGCGATTGCCGCACCCGGTTAACGCCTACCACGACCGATGGCTGAACCGGATCGTGGACTCGGTCAACGGCCTGCCAATCCGCGCCATGGCCGATCTGCCGGCCGCCTTCGAGCGGCCGGCCGGGGAAAGCCATGTCATCCGGTTCCTCGGCAGCGAGGATCCGCTGATCCTCGATGCCGCCGCCGCCGCGCGCGCGGAGGAGGAGATCCTGGCGCGCTACGCGATTCCCGCGCCCGCATACCTTAACCCGCCGGATCCGGACGGCATTGCGCCGGAGGACTCCCCATGACGCCGAGGCACGCCGCATGCCTGAGCTTCCGGCCCGGCCTCGCGCTGGCTGCCCTGGCGGCCGGCCTGCTGGCCGGCCGCATGGCGGGCGCCGCCCCGGACTTCGAGGGCCGCCTCGTCGAGGTCATTGCCACCGTCCATCCGCCGGATGCCCGCATTCCCTGGCGGCGCGACGCCGCCCGAGTCCGCCAGGGATTCGGCGTGGTCGTGGGGACCGGGGACGTGCTGACGGTCGAGTCGCTGGTCCGGCACCAGACCCAGCTCGAGCTGCGCCGGCCGCCGGGCGGCCTCAGGCTCCCCGCGACGCTCGTGCAGGCCGATCCGGAGCGCAACCTGGCGCTGCTGCGCGTGGGCCCCGGCGCCGCGTTGACGGCGGTCGAGCTGGCGGATCCGCCCGCGGTTTCCGACACCCTGACCCTGGCGACGCTCGAATCGGGTGGCGAATTTCAGACCAGCGCCGGCCAGGTGGTCGAACTGTCGGCGGCGGGCGAGCCACGCCCGCTGGTGATGAAAGTGCTCACGCCCCTGAACCTGGAGCGGCCGGGCGCGCCGGCATTCGCCGGAACGCGTCTGGCCGGGCTGTGCTACGACTACCAGGAGGCGTCGCAACTCGCGCTGTGCCTGCCCGCGCCGGCCCTACGGGCATTCCTGGCCGACGCCCGCTCGGCCTCCTACAAGGGTGCGGCATGGGCCGGCTTTTCCTTCGAGCCGCTGCTGGATCCCGCGCAGCGCCGGTTCCTCGGCGCGCCGGCGGACCCCTGCGGGGTGGTTGTCACGCGCCTGACACCCGGTTCCGGCGCCGCCTCGGTGCTGAGGCCGGGCGACGTGATCGCCGAGTGGGACGGCTTCGTGCCGGACGCCCAGGGATATTACACGGACCCGGAGTTCGGGCGCCTGCACCTCGCGTACCTGATCACCGGGCGGCGCGCCCCGGGCGACTCCGTCCCGGTCACCGTCATCCGCGACCGTACCCGGCAGACGGTTTCCGTGCCGATCCGCCGCCGGGATGAGCGCCGGGCCTTTGTTCCCAAGGACGCCGCGGACCAACCGGTGGAGTACCTGGTGGACGGCGGCCTCGTGCTGCGCCCGCTGACCGGCGAGTACCTGCGCGCCGGCGGCGAACGCTGGGCGCCGACGGCCAATCCGCGCCTGGTGTATTACTTTCTGAACCAGGACGAGCTCGGCCGCCGGCCAGGCGACCAGGTGGTCCTCCTGGCCATGGTGCTCCCCGACCGCATCAACGTGGGATACCAGGACCTGCGCGACCAGGTGGTCACCGCCGTCAACGGCCGGCCCGTCCGCTGCATGGCCGACGTGTTTGCCGCCGCCGACGCGGCCGGCGGCGTGGAGACCGTGTCGCTGATGGGCTTCGGCGTGGACCTCGTCCTGGACCCGGCCCTCCGCGAGGAAGCCAATCGCCGCGTGGCCGCCCAATACCGCATTCCGGGCCTGCGCCGGCAGGCTCCGCCCGGAACAGACCCGGACCCGGCTTCGCCCGCCGCGCCGGCCTCCCCCCCCTGAGTTCCCGGCAGGCTCAGCGCGGCACGATGTCCTGGAGGCTGTAGGGCAGTTCGATAACCAGGTCGCCGGCCGTCAGGCTCGATTCGGATTTGTCGCCGGCGGCTATGTCCCCGGCGCGGCCGTGCAGGAAGACCGCCGCGCGGGCGGCGTCATACGGCGCCAGGCCGCGGGCCAGCAGGCCGCCGAGGAGACCGGTCAGGACATCGCCCATCCCGCCCACAGCCATGCCGGGATTGCCGGTCATCATGTTAACGGCCAGCAGGCGCCCGGATTCCGCCACGAGCGTGCCGGCGCCCTTGAGCACCGCGACCGCGCGGGCGCGCCGCGCGGCTTCGCGGGCAACCTCGAACCGGCGCGCCTGCACGTCCGCGACCGAACCGGCGAGCAGGCGCGCCAGTTCGCCGGGGTGCGGCGTGATAACCAGCGGTCCGGCATGCCCGGCCAGGACGTCTATCCGGCCCTGAAAGGCATTCAGGGCATCGGCATCGAGCAGGACCGGGATCGCGCTCTCGCGCAGCACGGCTTCGAGGAAGGAGGCCGTGTCCGGGTGCCGGGTCAGGCCCGGCCCGGCGGCCAGCGCCGTGAAGGCGTCCAGCCGGCTGCGCCAGGCGGGCCAGGCGCCGGCGGCCAGCGAGCCGGTGTCCGTCTCGGGCGCGGCGTGAACCATGGCTTCCGGGACCGACCCGGCCACAACCGAGGCGACACCGCGGGGCGCGAGCACGGTGACCAGGCCGACGCCCGAGCGAAGCGCGGCGCGGGCGGCCAGGATGGCCGCGCCGGTATACCCGGCCGCGCCGGCCACGAGCAGCAGGTGCCCGCCCTGCCCCTTGTGGGCCGACCGGGGCCGCCGCGCGAAGAGCGGAGCCACGTCGGCCGGCGTGATCAGGTCCATGTCCGACTCGGCCTTCTCGATCAATTCCGGCGGAATGCCGATCGGGACCACCTCGAGCCGCCCGACGTGATCGGCGGCCCGCGGCTCGACCAGCCCGCGCTTGGGCAGGCCCATGGTGAGGGTGAAATCGGCCAGCACGCCGTCGCCCTCGGCACGACCCGTATCGGAATCCAGGCCGGACGGGATGTCCACGGCAACGACCAGGCTGTGCGGACTATGGGCGTTGAGGTACCGGATCGCGCCGCTCGCCGGGCCCCGCGCGGGCCCGCGCAGCCCGGTGCCCAGCACGCCGTCCACGACCACCGGCGTGCTCGAAGCCTCTTCCGGCTGAAGCCGCCCAAGCTCGTGCTCCCAGTCGCCGAGCGTCGGCAGTTCCTCCACGCGGATGCGCTTGGCCTTCAGCATGCCGAGGTGCGCCAGGGCCTCGCCGCGCACCTCGTGGAGCGAGCCGGCCAGCCAGACGTGCACGGCGTACTTCATGCCCCGCAGGTGCCGTGCCGCGGCAAAGATGTCGCCGCCGTTGTTGCCGCGCCCCGCCACCAGCAGCACGGCGCGGCTGGCGAAATCCCGGGTGCGGAACACGTCGTCCACGAACCGGGCCACGCCGTAGCCGGCCCGGTCCATCAGGGTTTCGCCGGGCACCCCGTAGTCGGCAATGGTCCTGCGCTCCAGTTCCCGCATGGTCTCGGTAGAAACGATTTTCATGGCATGGCTCCCGGCGCCCCCCGCGCGTCAGTCGGTCAGCAGCACGACGGCCGCCGCGGCGGACGGGGTATGCGACAGGCTGGCGACAATGCGGCGCAGGCCGCGCCGCGCGGCCAGGGCGCGACCCTTCGCGCTGAGCGCCACCGACGGCTCGCCGCCGGGCCGCACTATCACCTCGATGTCCCGCCAGCCCAGCGCGGCGCCAATGCCGGTGCCGAGCGCCTTGGCAACCGCCTCCTTAACGGCAAACCGCGCGGCATAGTGCAGCCAGGGGTGCGCCCGGGCCTCGCAATAGCGCCGTTCGGACTCGAGGAAGACCCGGCCGGTGAACCGGGCGCCCCACGCGTCCAGGACGGCGCGGAACCGCGCCACGTCCACCAGGTCCAGTCCCACGGCCGGCGCGGACCCGGCGCCGGCGGGGCCGGCACGCGGACGAACGGCGCGGCGGGCCCGGTTCACAGGGGGTATCCCCGGTAGCCGGCCATGGCGGCGCGCATCTCGCGGACGGCCTTCGGCAGCCCCACCATGACGGCACGGGCCACCAGGCTGTGCCCGATGTTCAGCGTGTCCAGGTAGGGCACCCGGAGGATGGCGCTGATCGTCGCCAGGTTGATGCCGTGCCCGGCATTGACCTGCAGGCCGAGCGCATGAGCCCGGCGCGCCCCGGCCACGAGCGCGGCGTGCGCCGACGCGGCGGCCGCACGGCGCGGGACGGCGTTGCAGTACGTGCCGGTATGCAGTTCCACCACCGTCGCGCCGCACGCCGACGCCGCCTCGATCTGGCGGGGATCGGGATCAATGAACAGGCTCACCACGATCCCGGCCGCGCGGAGGCGGGCCGTCGCGGCGCGGACCGCGGGCAGGCGGCGGGCGACGTCCAGCCCGCCTTCGGTCGTCAGTTCGCGCCGCTTTTCGGGCACCAGGCAGACTTCGTCGGGCCGAACCGCGAGTGCGATGGCCACGATTTCCGGCGCCACGGCCATTTCGAGGTTCAGCCGCACCCGCAGCGCCCGGCGCAGGGCAACGACGTCGGCGTCCTGAATGTGCCGGCGGTCCTCGCGCAGATGCACGGTGATCCCGTCCGCGCCGGCGTCCTCGCACAGCCGCGCCGCCTCGAGCGGATCGGGATAGTCCACGCCGCGCGCCTGGCGCAGCGTGGCCACGTGGTCAATGTTCACTCCCAGTTTCAAGCGGCGGTAGGTCATGAGTGCGCTCCCGAGAGCCGGGCGCCACCGGCCCCTGATATGACGGACACGTCCGTATGATGCGGCGCCATTCACCCGGAATGCAAGGCCTTTTTTGCACGCCGCGCGGGCGCGGCGCGCTTTTTTGGCATTGACTCGTTTCCGCCGGCGGCGTACTGTCCATTCATGGTGAGGCCGGGACCTCGCGCGCATGGCAGCCCAATATCCAACCGGCCCCCCGAAGCCAGGAGACGGCACACATGAAGACCTTGGCGGCCTACTATTCCTACAGCGGTTGCACCGAACGGGTGGCCCGGGCTTTGGCCGAGAGCCTGGGCGCAGACCTGGCGGCCATCGAGGACCTGGAGCGGCCTTCCAAAATCAGGGCCTATACCGCCGGCTGCCTGGCGGCGCGGCAGGGAAAAGCCTGGCCGGTTAAGCCGGTGGCGGCGGACCTGGCGCACTATGACCGCGTGGTGGTCGGGTGCCCGGTCTGGGCCGGCATGCCGCCGCCGGCCTTCAACGCGTTCGCGGACCAGGCGGCCTGGACCGGCCGGTCCGTGGTGGTGTTTGTGACCATGGCGCAAGGCGGGCACACCACGGCCATCCGGGCCATGACCGACCGGATCACTGCCCGGGGCGGGACGGTCGTCTCGTCGTTCTCCGTGAAAACCGGGCGGCGTACTCCGGACGAACTCGCCGCCGCGGCCCGCGAGATCGCGCGGCAGATCCAGGCGCCCGGCCCGGGATGACCGGCCGGCCCGTTTTGGGAGGAGCGATCATGCGTACCTGCGCCGCGGCCCTGGCCCTGCTGGCGATGCTGGTTGCCCCGCTGCTGGCCGACGCTCCGCCCGCGGCGGATCAGGCGCCGGCCGGTCGCGTGGCCAAGCCGGCGCCGAAGAAGAAGCCGGACCCGGCCGTCCTGAACGCGGCGCTTGCGGCCGTCCAGAGCGGCGATCTCGCGGGCGTCGAGCAGGCGCTCGCCGCGGAACCCGGCCTCGTTCAGCACACGGACCGCCTGGGCCGCACCCTGCTGCAGTACGCGGTCATTTACAGCCATCCCGACATCGTGGACCTGCTGATCCGCGCCGGAGCCGACCCCAGGCAGAAGGATGCGAATGGCGAGCCGGTCCTGCTCCTGCCCCTGTACGGACCCTCGACGGCGGACATGAACGGCATGATCCGGCTGCTGCTGGCCGGCGGCGCGGATGCCAAGCAGACGGACCGGCGCCGCCGGTCCGTTTTGCACCGGCTCCCGGTGCTGCGCCTGAATGCCGAAACGATCCTGCTCCTGGCCGCGGCCGCCGATGTCAACGCCAAGGACGAGACCGGCGCCACACCCCTGCATGTCCTGGCCGACTGCAAGACGCTACCCCCGTCTGGCAGGACCCGGGTCGCGCCCGCGGCCGTGGCCGCCCTGCTGCTCGACCAGGGCGCCGACCCGAATGCACGGGATAAGCGCGGCGCCACGCCCCTGCACCGGGCCGTCGCTGCGGGCCATGCCGACATGGTCGCGTGCCTGGCGGCGCACAAGGCCAATCTGCTCGCCAAGGACTCCGACGGCCTCACGCCCTACGCGATTGCCCTCAGCAACCAGAACGCCGAGCTGGTTGCCTTCCTGAAGGAGCATAAGGCTGACCGGGACTCCGACGCGGCCAAGCCCGCCCCGCCCGCGAAGAAGGCCGACCGCAAGGGAAAGGCCAGGTAGCGGAGTGGCCGCGGCCCGCCCCTACTCGATGACGACGGGCATGCCGACGGCCACCATGCGCAGCAGCGATTCCGCATCCCAGTTGGTCAGGCGGAAGCAGCCGTGCGAGGCCGCCTGGCCGACGGCCTCCGGGTGCGGCGTGCCGTGGATTCCATAGCCGGGCCGGTCAAGCCCGATCCAGACGGTGCCCACCGGGTTGTTGGGGCCGGGCGGCAACACGACCTTGGAGGTCATGAGGCGGGCATCCGGATCGTCCGGGAACCGGGCGGGATCGAAGGTATAATTCGGATGCTCCACAAGGGTCGTGATGGCCAGGGTGCCGACAGGCCGGTGTTCCGCCTGGGCCGCAATCGTGCAGGGAAACAGCGCCACCGGCATGTCCCGGGCATCCAGGACCAACACGGCCTTCTTCTGGAGCACAATCCGAACGCGCGCCGCGCGTGTCCTGGCTGCCGGGAATGGGTTGGGCACTCGCAGGCAGGCGCCTGCCGGCGGGTTCGGCCAGGCGGCATCCGGGTTCAAGCGCCGGATGGCCGACGGCGCCGCGTGGTAGCGCTCGGCCACCGACTCCAACACGGTTTCATAGCCGAGCTCGGCGAGGGCGGCCTTGTCGGACCACGCGCGGGGAATGACGACCAGGGCCGCCAGGCAGGGCTCGTCAACCACGTAATTCGTGAATGTGCTCTCGACCCCGCCCAGCTGCCGCGCGGCGGCGGAACCCGCGGCGTCGCCTGGAGCCAGCCGGGCGGTTCCCGCCCACCGATCGAGGGCGGCCTGCGTTTTCGGGCCCACCACGCCGTCTATGCACCCGCAGGACAGGTTGAGGCGGGCAAGGCGGGTCTGCACGGCAACGGCTGTCTCGAACGGCATGGGCTGGACGGACGGCGTCGCGTTCCCGGTTGCCGGATCCGCCGACTGGCCGAACGCGCCCGACGCGCCGACCGCGGCGCAGAGGATCATCCAGGCCGCCGGGTGCATCCTGTTCCCGGTTCCGTGTTTCATGCGCCCTTCCCGCGCCTCGGCACGCCTCGCCGGTCTTGACATCAGCCACCGGACCTAACCACACGCCGCCGCGCCCGTCAAGCGGGCAGGCAGACCCCGTGGCGCGGACGGGCTGCGCGCGCCGGGCCGTTTTGGGCTGGCGTTCCGGCCTCGCGCGTCTATACTGGCTCGGTCATGGAACCCGAAACCAGTCAGCCCGTAACCCGCACCACCCGGAGCACCCCATGAAACGCGTTTGGCTCGGCATGATGACGGCCGCTTCGATGATCGGCGTATCGAACGCGGCCAAAACCGAAGGGGCCCCGATGAAGACACTCGTGGTCTATTATTCCTTCTCCGGCAATACGGAACAGGCGGCCAAGGCGCTGGGCGAGGCGCTGCCAGGCGACGTGGCCGCGCTGGAAGACGTGACTAAGCCGACGCGGGAAGCCTGCTACGGCGCGGGTAAAGAAGCCTGCCGGGAGGGCAAATCCTGGCCAATCAAGCCGCTCGGCAAGGCCGTGGCGGATTACGACCGGGTCTTCGTCGGATGCCCGGTCTGGTTCGGCCTGCCGACGCCCCAGTTCAACGCGTTCATCGAACAGACGGATTTCGCCGGCAAGCAGGTGGTCGTGTTCGTTACCCTGGGCGGCGGCAGCCCGGACAACGCGATCAAGACCATGACCCAGCGGATCGAAGCCAAGGGCGGGAAGGTGGTCGGATCCTTCTATATCCGGACCAAGAACGTGCCGCGTGAGGAGATCGCGAAGCAGGCGAAGGCGCTCGCCGCGCCGTACGTCCAGGCCCCGTCGCCCTGAAGCATGCCCGGCCGGAGCGCGGCGGGCTGCAACCGCTGCTGCCCTGGCTGGCCCGGAGGCTGTTCCCGCCGTCGGATGGATGGCCTGCGAGCACTCCGCTGCTCCGGCTGGCCCTGCCGGGGATCGAGTCGCTGGCCCGCTGGGTGGAGGCAGGACTGGCGGATCCCGGCGCGTGCGGCCCGGCCCCGTGTCCGGCGGCGGAGATCCTGCTCGGGCTCGGCCCGGGGCTGACGCCGTCTGGAGACGATCTGGTCGGGGGGCTCCTGGTGGCGCTCTGCGCCTTCGGGCAGCCG
>CAZUYI010000045.1:0-7233 GCA_964624095.1 uncultured Verrucomicrobiota bacterium
GCAGCTACGCCTGGCAGCCGGCCGGCGCCGGGCTGGCCCTCATGGGCCGCGACGGGCAGGGGCTGCTCACCGGCGCCTACGCGTTCATCGAGGACGCGCTCGGCGTCCGCTTCCTCGCGCCCGGCTCGGACGGCGAGGTCATCCCGAAGCGCTCGAACGTGCCGCTGCCGGCGACGCCGGTCCTCCGCGAGCCGGCGTTTCGCTACCGCACGTTCGACATGAACATGAACACCCCGATCACGCTCGACGAGCTGGACTGGTACGCCAAGCGCGGGCTGAACGTCCTGCAGAGCCTGCCGGAGGTCTGGGACCGGACCCGGGATCGCTGGGGTCCGGAAATGCTGGTCAAGCGGGGCTGGCAGCTCATGGTCGGCTCCCACATTTCGGACCGGTTCTTCCCCAAGCCGGAGCTCTATTTCAAGAAGCACCCGGACTATTACGGCCGGGTCGGGGGCCGGCGCGTGCCGCACCAGATCTGCTACTCGAACCCGCGCGCCGTGGACCTGATGATCGCCGCCATGGTGGACTATGTCAGGGCCAACCCGGAAATCGAGCTGTTTGCCCCCTGGCCGAACGACGGGGACGCCGATACGTTTTGCCAGTGCGCGCGCTGCCGCAAGGTGCCGCTCGTCCGCCTGCTGTTTGACGCCAATCGCCGCATCCTGGAGGCGTTGCGCAAAGTCAACCCGCGGATCGTCGTGTTGCACTTGGTCTACATGCCGGCGGCTCAGCGGGGGCCGCCGCCGGGCACGACACCCGTGCCGGGCCAGATTCCGCTCTATTGCCCTTACATGTCGAAGTCCAGGTACCGTCCGATCTACGACGTCCGGTATGGCCGGTGGTGGACCGACGCGACGCGCAATCATCGCGCCATGTGCCGGGACCTGCGGGCCTGGCGCCGGACCCACGAGGTCATGATCTTTACCTACAACAACGACCAGGTCATGCGGCAGCGGATTTACTCGCCGTTCCCGGACGTGATCCAGCAGGAGCTGCGCTTCTACAAGGCGCTCGGAGTCTCCGGCATCTGGGACTGCCTGTGCGGCCGCCGCATGGTCGTCTGGATGGACGCTCTCAACCATTACGCCGTGGGCCGGCTCACCTGGGACCCGGACGCCGATCTCGAGACGCTGCGCCGGGAGTTCAACGAAGGATTCTACGGCGCGGCGGGGGAGACGGTCGGCCACCTTGACCGGGAGGTCGCGGACTTTTTCAGGCTGTCGCTGCCCCACGGCTTCCAGGTGGACGACATCGTCTGGTTCTATAACGAGCCGTGGCTCGACGACTACCGGCCGGAGTTGGACGCGCTCGCGCGGCGCATGGCCGGGGAGCGGCTTGACCGGATCCAGGCGCTGGGGGCCCGGGCCGTGGCGCAGGCCCGCCGGGAGCGCGCGGTGGTGCGACAACGCGTCGCGCGTCTCGCGATCTGCCTCGAAAACCAGCGGCGTCATTTCGAAATGGCCCTGGCCGCCTTGGCGTTCGCATGGTGGAAACGGCGCGTCGAGCGGGCGGCGCCGGGGCCCGCGCGGGTGGACGCGCTCCGGTCGGCGCGCGCCGCATTCAAGACGTTGAAGGCCGCCGGGGCCGCGTTCGAGCGGTCGTTCGGCCGCTGGGAGACGTTCATGCCTGCCGTGCCCGGCAAGGATAAGTTCCAGATGCGCATTGCGATGCATCGAAACCTGGTGAAGACGTCCGCGCAGTGGATTGAGGCAGACCCGGGCAAGCAGGCGTGATACGGGGCCGGCTCACGGGAGGCACCGCATGAACTCAGTCGTGCAACGATACGAGCGCACCGTGCGCCGCGCGGTGCGCTGGGCCGGGCGGCACCATGCCCGACTGATGGACGAGGGGGATATCCAGGCCCATTACAAGGCCCCTTACTTCTGGACCGCGACCGGCCACATGCGCATGGCGGGCCTCTACCGGGCGCTGATCGAAAAACGGTTTCTGCGCAAGGATGGGGATTTCCGGACGGAGGAGACGGTCAAAGGGTTCGGCCATTTCACCTGCACGGTCCATAACCAGTACATTTACCCGAACGGGTGGCTGATCGTCGGCCTGCAGAAGGCGGGCGCCTACGACCTCGCGCGCAAGGCGCTGGCGTTTGTGCTCCGGTTCCAGGACCGGCGCCACGGCGGATTCTATTGCGCGTTCGACCCAGTCTCCAAAAAAATCGTCCGGCGCCTGATGGACAGCTCGAGCACCAGCTCGGCCGGGCTCGCCTGCCTGGCCTGCGGCCGCACGGCGGAGGCCGCGCGGGCGGGCGATTTCCTGCTGCGGCTTCTAGCCCTGCAGCCGGAGGCCGACACGTTCTTCTTCTCCTGCATGAAGCCGGACGGCTCGCTGTATACCGACGTGTTCCGGAGCGAAGACCCCTGGGATCCCGACAGCCGCCAGCAGAAATGCCTCAGCGCCAAGGCGGACGGGCTGAAGGAACTCACCTGGCTGATTGGCAAGCCCACCAAGTTCCTCGCGAAACTCTACCTGGCCACCGGCGATACCCGGTACCTGCGCGGCGCCGACCGGGCGTTCCGCTTCTTTCTCGCGCTGCACCCGAATGCCTGGAAAAACTACGCCAGCTGCAAGACCATGTGGGCCGGCACCGAACTGTACCGGATCACGGGACGCCGGCTCTACCTCGATGCCGCGCTCCGGCTGGCGGATTACTACGCCGCCACCCAGAAGCGATCGGGCGCCTGGGTGCATACCCTGTGGTACAGGACGGAAGCCGACCAGCAGTTTACCTGGACGTCCGATATCACCCACGAGTACGGGGCCGAACTGTCGGACGTGATTTACGACCTCGGCTGTATAGGGGCGCGCCGGCGCCCGCCGAGGGCCGCGCCCTAACCGCCGGAAGACCCTGCCACCCCTACCTCGGAGTTCCCATGAAAGCCGACCGTTCAACGCACCCGCCGCGCTCGATCTTTTGCGCTGCCGGCGCGCCGCTCCCATGCGGTGGAGCCGATACGGGCCTCGTCTGGCACGCGCCCTGGAAGAAGCCGTTCCGGCTGACGGGATTCCCGTGGTTCGAGGCCGAGCACCGGTTCCGGCGGCTGCCGCACAAGCCGGCCCAGCCCCTGCCGAAGGCCGTGAACGAGTTGGCCAACTGTACTGCGGGCGGCCAGGCGGCGTTTGCGACCGACAGCCGGGTCGTCTGGGTGCGCGTCTGGCTCCCGCCCGGGCCCCTGTTCGATCACGTGGCGGCGACCAACGTGTCCGGCTTCGATCTCTATGCCGGGCCGCCGGGCCGCCAGCGGTTCTGCGGCGTGACCCGGTTTTCCCCGCTCTCGAACGCCTACGAAGCCTGCCTGTACAAGGCCGACCAGGCCCGGCTGCAGCCGTTCACCCTCAACTTTCCGCTCTACCGGGGGGTGTTGCAGGTGGCCGTGGGTCTGGAACGCGGCGCGCGGCTGCAGGCGCCGCCTCCATGGCTGGATCCACGCCCGGTCGTCATCTACGGCACGTCCATCACGCAGGGCGGCTGCTCCATGCGGCCCGGAACGGCATTCCCGAGCATTATCAGCCGGCGCCTGAACCGGCCGGTCATCAACCTGGGCTTTTCCGGCGCCGGCTGCGCCGAGCCGGAGGTGGCCCACACGGTTGCGGACATCCGGCGCCCGGCCCTGTTCCTGATCGACTGCGAAGCCAATTGCGCCCTGGATACGTTCGAGTCGCGGTTGACGGAATTCATCCACATCCTTAGGTGCCGACATCCAGTCGTTCCGATCCTGGTCGTCTCGCGCAATCGGTTTGCCCGGGACCTGTACCAGGCAGCCGGAGAACGGGCTCGCCGGAAAGGCTTGCGTATCCAGCGCCGGATCGTGGCCCGCGGCCGGGCGGCCGGCGACCGGCGCCTGTATTTCCTCGACGGCGGAGGCCTGCTGGGCCCCGATTTCGACGAGTGCACCGTGGACGGCGTGCATGCCACGGACCTCGGCTTCATGCGCATGGCCGACCGCCTGGCTCCGCTCGTGGCCCGGCTGGCAACGCGCTGAACGGCAGGCCCCTTCGCTTCCTCCTTGCCGGGGCCTGCTCGGAGGTGTATAGTTTGCTGGAATGGTGAAGGGCCGCCGCCCTGCCCCTTCGTCGTATCGAGGGCCCGGAACACAAGGAGGAGGCTGTGATGAAAGCGGCCTGGTTGTGGATGGCCGCCCTGGCGCTGGTGCTGACGGCAGCCGGCGCCCGCGCGGATTCCCGGGGCAAAATCCTCGGCCTCTCGGACTCGTGGGAAACGAGCGAGTCCGGCGAGCCGATCGGCATTATCCGTGTCGAGATCCAGCGGCCGCGCGAACAGGATATCAGCCGCTTGAGAGTTAAACTCGACGTCCAGGTCAAGGATGCCGCCGGCGTGACGCGCTTCGGCACGGCGGCTTCGGTGGGCATCGGCACCTGGGCCCGTGGCGGCGCCACTGTCGTGAACCGCGTCTTGCTCTTCAAGGTCAAGCCCGGCCGGATGGACAAGCCCCGCCTGTCGTATGTGGCCACGCTGATCGACGCCGTGTCCGAATCGGTCGTGGACACGAAAACGCGCGGCGTCTCCCGGCGCAGCGAGTGGGACATGGAAAATGCCACCGCCCAGCCGCTGCAGGTCCAGCCGGTCGCGGTTCCGGCCGGGCCCGGATGGAGACGGCCCAGGCTGTAGGCCGCTGTGCCACGCGGCCATCCGGAGCGGCTGGCCAATCAGCGGGGCGCGAGCCGGATCGTCACGGTGCGGTTCTTGCGCCGCAGGTCCGGCGTGGTGTTGGGGTAGGGGGCGTTCGACTCGCCTGCCGAAAAGACCGCCAGCGCGCCGGGCCACAACGAGCATTCCGACATCAGGCAGTCCGCGACGGCCTGGGCCCGCCGGTACGCCAGTTCCTGGTTGTCGGCAAAGCGCTCGCTCCGGACAGGGTCCGGATCCGTGTGGCCGGTGATTTCCAGGCGCCAGCCCGACAGGGCAGGGCGCAGCCGGCCGGACAACTGCTTCAAGAGGGCGCGGGCGTCGTCGGACAAACTTGCGTGCCGGCTAAACAGGCCTTGGTCAAATACGATCAGGAGCCCGTCGCCCTCCGGCCGGGCCCGGAGTCCTTCTATTTCGATGATCGGCAGCGAGTTCGCGCGGGCCGGCTCTGAGCCCTCGATCTGGCTCGGAGCGGGGCCGGGCTCGGTCGGTGAACGCGCCAGCCGACCCGCAGGTTCAGCATCACCAAAGGCGGGGGCGGACCTGTCCGCCGGCGCCGCCTCGGCCCGCCGGTCGGGTCCGGCCTGGGTCACGGGCGCCGGGCGGCTTGGGCGGCGCCCGAGCAGCCATGCGCCTGTGCCGATCACCAGCAGGATAACGGCTGCGATGCGCACTCCCCGCGGGATGGTCCGACGAACCGGCCGCCGGCTGACCGGCATGCCGGCAACAGCCGGACGAGTCAGGGACCGTGCCGGAAGGGACGAGGCACGCTGGGCGTCCAAGGCGTGCCGCGCTTTCGCGGCCTCTGCCTCGGCCTGCTCCATCCGGGCCGCGGCGTCCACTTTCAAGGCCTGCAGATCGGCCTGCGCCTGCAGCCGCGCGGCGCGCTCGGCCGCCACTTCGCTACGCAGACTGGCTGCGGTTGCCTCCGCTTGAACGAGGGCGGCTTGAAGGCCGGCGGGCTCGGACGGGCCGGACGGCGCGGCCGGCTCAACGGGAGCCGGGAGGGCCGCCGGCCGACGCGCCCGGGGTGCGCGCGCGGGCGGCTGGGCGGGCGGCGCGAGTCCCGGCAGTTCCAGTTCCAACTGGGACTTGACGCCGGATGCGGGTGGAACGGATAACGCCGGGCGTTCGCCCCGCGGGCTGTCCGACAATTGGCCAAACACTTTTGACATGCGAATCGGTCCTTCTCACGATCGGCGCGCGATCCAACCATTCTGACACACGGGGCGTGCAAATCAATAAGACAGTTTGCGGCGCGTGTTCCGCACGTGGCTGCCGTGCCAGAACACGGCATGGCAGACAGGACAGGTGAAGAAGTCCGTATAGCGGGTCGCCACATTCGGATGCACACGGGCGCGGATGAGCGCCGGGTCCGGCACGGCCTCGAGCGCGGTGTTGCACCGGATGCATTTCGAGAACAGCCCGGCGCGCGGATCGAGATCCAGCTCCGCCACCACGCGGTGCAGTTGGCGCACGGGATCCGCGTCGGTCAGGACGAGGACCCGCCGGGCGGCCGGATAGCGGTCGGCCAGGTGCCGGTTCCCGGTGACGAAGACACGGCCCTCGGCATTGGCGCGCGCAATCAGCGCATGCGTGCGAATGCGCGGCTCCCATACGGCGTCATAGCCCAACAGGCGCAGGTACTTCCCGAGCTTGATCGCCATGTGGTCCATCATGAAGCGCGGGGCGTCGGGATTGTCGGGCCGGATCACGGCGCCTGCCTTGCACGCGGCGCCGGACGCGGAACGGCCCGCGCCCGGCATCCGAAGGCGTGCGAACACTTCTTCGCCGGCCAGATTCAGCGGGCCGGCGCCTCAGGGCCGGCCGAGGAGCTCCGGCACGTTCACCAGGGCATACCCGCCGCTCGACAGCCGCACCACCCAGAGCCCGGCCGGCGTCTGCACAACGGCCGGGTCGGCCAGCCGGTCCCCGTCGTAGTCCGCCGGCGCCGGCTGCCGGCCCATGCCGCCCAGGAACGCCGGCAGCGCCACCGTCGCATACCCCCCGGCGGATGCCTTGATCTGCCAGTCGCCGGTACGCTCGTTGTACGCGGCCGGGTCGGCCAGGCCGTCGCCGTCGTAGTCCGCCGGAATGGCCTCGAATCCGCGCCCGCCCAGAAAGCCCGGCAGCGTGAGCGGGGCGTAGCCGGCGGTGGTCAGCATGACCTTCCAGTTTTTGGTCGCCCTCTCGTATACGGCCGGGTCGGCCAGGCCGTCGCCGTCATAG
The DNA here is from genome assembly GCA_964624095.1 of uncultured Verrucomicrobiota bacterium. Lineage (GTDB taxonomy): Bacteria > Verrucomicrobiota > Kiritimatiellia > JAAZAB01 > JAAZAB01 > CAZEVX01. The sequence continues at coordinate 6,893 of CAZUYI010000045.1, forward strand.
TCCGCCGCGGCCGGCTGCCAGCCCGGCCCGCCCAGCATCGCCGGAAGGTCCAGGCGCCCATAGCCCATGCCCGAGAGCCGGACGCTCCAGGTGCCGGTGCGTTCCTGGTAGGCGCCCGGATCGGCCAGGCGGTCCCCGTCATAGTCCGCCGCGGCCGGCACCCAGCCGTAGCCGCCGAGCGCGCCGGCAATCTGCGCGTGGAAGTAGTTGAAGCCGGAAAGCAGGGTCTGGAACGTCCCCGTCCGCGCATCGTACAACGACGGGTCGGCCAGGCCGTCGCCGTCGAAGTCGCCCCCGAGCGGCGTGCGGGGCTCGGGCACGAAGGCGACGCCGGTACACGG
>CAZUYI010000045.1:7333-12100 GCA_964624095.1 uncultured Verrucomicrobiota bacterium
GCCCAACTGGCCTTCCATGATCGGACCGGATGTCCGCGGCGGCACGGTCCTGAAATCGAGCAGTACGATCCGCCCGTTGAACGGATCGGTGCAAATGGACCAGGGAGCGGCGGACAGCGATCCGGCGGTTGCGGCCAGCAGCAGGGCGGTCAAGGTCCGGCGCAGCAGGGCATTCATGGCGCTCCTTACGGTAGAGGGGTGGAACCGGTGCGGGCGGTGCATTTAACCACGCCATCGGAACATGATCCGTGGCACGATCCGAAGGAACGGTAGCAAAGGCGGCACGCGTCTGCGAATATAGCCGGGACGGACTATACCTCCTTTACACACATACTACTGCATGGGCGCCCCGAGTCAAGCGCAAATAATGGCCGTGTGCGCGGTGACGCGGCTTGAATGGGTGTGGAATCCCGGGTAGCATGCGGGACGGAACGGAACCCATCGGGCCCGTCGCACGACGGTGTTCCGGGCGCTGGAGGACTTATCATGGCTGCGGACGTTGCCGCCGGGAGCCCGCTCCGGCTGTACATCGGAACGCGAACGGGCGTGTATGCGGCCCGGTTCGATCCGGGAGGCGGTTCCGTACTGGACGTGGCGCTGGCCGCCGAATCGGACCAGGCCACCTTCCTGGCCCTGCATCCCGGGAAGCCGCTGCTGTACGCGGTGGGCGCGCGGCCGGGCCGGCCGGGCTGTCTGCGGGCCTTCGCGCGGGATGACGGGTCCGGACGGCTGGCCGTGTTGAACGAGGTCCACTCGGGCGGCGTCGGGCCGTGCCATCTCGCGGTTGACCGCGCGGGCACGAGCGTCCTGGCCGCCAATTACCGAAGCGGCAGCGTGGCGGGCTTTCCGCTCGGGGCGGACGGGCGGCTCGGAGAGGCGGCCGCCGTGATGCAGCACGCCGGCTCGAGCGTCAATGCCGCGCGGCAGGAAGGGCCGCATGCGCATTCCGTGACCCTCGATCCCGACAACCGGTTCGTCCTGGCGGCCGATCTCGGCCTGGACCGGATCGTGGTCTACCGGTTCGAGCCGGGTGGACGGCTGGCCCCGCACGATCCGCCCGGCGCCTGCCTCGCGCCCGGGTCCGGGCCGCGTCACCTGGCCTTCGATCCCGCGGGACGCCGCGTCTACGTGCTGAACGAACTGGCCAGCACGGTGACGGCGTTCCGGTACGATCCGGCGCGCGGCGCCCTGGCGGCCTTTCAGACCGTGTCCGCCTTGCCGGCGAGCGCCGCGCCCGGCAGCATGGCCGCCGAAATCCGGGTGCATCCCACAGGCCGCTGGGTCTACGCCTCGAACCGCGGCCATGACAGCCTCGCGGTGTTCGACCTCGATCCGGCCGACGGAACCTTGACCCTGGCGATCGCGGAACCCTGCCGCGGCGCCTGGCCGCGGCATTTCACGCTGACGCCCGACGGCGCCTGGCTGCTGGCGGCCAACGAGCGGTCCGATTCGGTCACCGTGTTCCGCGTGGACCCCGCCACCGGCCGCCTGGCGGCGATCGGGCTCCCGGCGCCCGTGCCGGCGCCCGTCTGCCTCGTGTGGGCAGGATGACGCTTCCCGTCACACGGGGCTCTCTTGCTGGCTTGTCCGGCACGAGGCGGAAATGGTCACGACCCGTGGCACAAGGCCGCGGGGACGCCCTCTTTTACGGAAACGACCGGGGCAGGTCCGATTTCCGATTGACATTTGTTCCGGCGCCCTGATACGGTTCCTCCAGACGGTCGGTCGGAGTCCTGCCAAACGGTCTGTCACGGTTGCCCGGAGGATGCCATGTGCAAGACGTGCGGATGTTCGGCGGTTAAGAAACCCAAAAAAGCCAAAAAGACCCGCAAGGCCAAGAAGTAAGTCCGACCCCGCACGATCAGCGGGTCGGCCGGCGGGATAGGGGCCTGGCAAACGCCCGGGCCGGGGCTGGGGTGTAGTCGGTCTCCCGGAGGCCGACGCAGGCCGCAAGACGAGCCATCGGCTTCGCGTCGTTCGCCGCCAGACGCGGTGTTGTACAGAACACGCTGCCCGACCGACTGGCTTCGGAACGGACCGGCGTACACGTGCGCCCTGCCGGCCCAGTTCTCTTCGTCCCGACATCCCCCCGACCTGGAACGCGCGAGACGCGGGGACCATCCGGCACCGCGGTCCGTTCCATCCCGGTGCGTACCCTCCGCGCCCGCACGGTTCGGCGCTTCGAGCCGGCGCCCATCAGCAGCCAATCCGGCCGCGCGGGGAATGCCCCCTCCGGCTGACCCGCTTGGCCGCCCGGCCCGTGCGGAGGTCCGCTGGCCCGCGCCGTTTTTGGGCGAGGCTTTTTCCTTGACTATCACATTGAAAATGTTATAAAAAACCCATGAGTGTGACCGCTGTCCCATCGGCTCCGCGGCGGCCGTCCATGCAGACGCTGGCCAGGGCGTGCGGCGTCAGTTCCATGACGGTCAGCCGGGCCTTGAGGATGCCCGGCGCTCCCGGGCCTACGCAGCGGCGGATCCGGGCCGTGGCGGAGCGCATGGGCTACCAGGTGAACGGCCGGATGGGCCGGCCGCGCCGCGCGGCGGCGGCGGCCCCGCCGCCGGTGGAAATCATCATCGGCACGGCCATTGGCGGCGGCAATCTCTATCATGCCCGGCTGGTGGTGGCGATCGAGCGGGCCTTGAGCCGCCAGGGGCGCGACTGCCTGATCCGCACCTGCGACGCGGCGTACGACCGTTTTCTCGCGGTGTGCGAGGCCGTGCGGCGTACGCGGCCCGACCGGATGATCATCCTCGGCTATGTGCCGCTCGACCGCCTGCGGAGCCTGGTGAATCTGGCGCCCCGGCCCTTGCTCGTGGACCAGTCGGGCAACGGCCACCTGGCCGGCGACTACGATTCCATCGGGTTCGACAACGCGGCCGCCGTGCGCCTGGCCGTGGGCCACCTCCTGGAGCGCGGCCGGCGCCGGATTCTGCTGCTCACGGGCCCGGCCGATCACTACTTTTCGATCGACATCGAGCGCGGGTATCGCGACCTGCTCGGGGCCCGCGGGCTCCCGGTGGAGGCGTCTCTGATCCGCGCCGCCGATTTCACCGCCGAGGGGGCCCGCCGGGCGGTCGGCGAGTTGCTCGCGGACGGGCTTTCGTTCGATGCGGTCTTCACCAACGACGAGATGGCTGTGGGCGTCCTGCGGGCGCTGCACGAGGCGGGCGTGGCCGTGCCCGGCCGGGTGGCTGTGGCGGGCTGTGACGGCCTGCCGGTGGGCGAACATACGATCCCCACCCTGACCACCGTGGCCCTGAACGCCCAGCAGCTCGGCCGGATGGCTGTCGAACACCTTCTGGCCCGGGACGGCGACGCCCGGCCCGCTTGCCGCATCCTGCTCGTGCCGCGGCTCGTGGTCCGCGAGAGCAGCGGCGCCCCGGAGGCCGGGCGCCGCCAGGCGGTTTCGTCGGTACGCGATCGGCGGTCACCTCCGCGCCGGAATGCCGGCCCCGTGTCCAGCACCTCGTAACCCCAGGGAGTTGTCATGGCCTATCTTACCGACCAGGAACGGGATCGCCGGCTCGAGGCTGTCCGGGCGCTGCTGCGCCGCGAACGGCTCGATCTCGCGCTCGTCTATTACGACGAGTTCAACATCGGCAACGGCTGGTACCTGACCGGCTGGTGCCCGCAGTTCGAAAGCGGCGCGGTGCTCGTGCCGCGCGAGGGCGAGCCCCTGATCCTCGGCGGGCCGGAAAGCGAGCCGTTCGCCAAACAGGACAGCGCCATCAGGGAAACCCGCAACCTCCCGGTCTTCATGGTGCCCGACGAGGAATATCCCAACGCCGTGATCACCGATTTTCCCGCCCTGTTCCGGGAGCTCCAGCAGCGCCTGGGATCGGTGAAACGCATCGGGCTGGTCGGCGGCGGCCGCATGCCGGCGGACTGCTCCCGCCAGATCGAGGCCGGCATGAAAGGGTGCGAACGGGTGGACCTCACCGCCGCCTTCTCCCGGTTGCGCACCCTGAAGTCCGACTGGGAGCGCGAGCAGATTCGCGCCGCCTTTGTGCTTGCCGACCACGCCTACGAGGCGATGCATGCCCATATTGCACCCGGCGTGACCGAAATCGAGGTGGCCGCGGCCGGCGAGTTTGCCGCCCGCCGCCGGGGCGCCACCGGGTTCGGGTTCAGCGCGATCGTCGGCGGCGGCCCGCGGGCCGCCGCGGTCGTGCCCACGGCGACCGCCCGCCCGCTGCAAGCGGGCGAGCTGGTCATGGTCGGGCTGGCGCCGAAAGTGCGCGGCTACGCCGGGGTGGTCGGCGACCTGCTCCCTGTCTCGGGCGACTATACCGCCCGCCAGCAGGACTGCGTCAACCTCTTGAAGGAAGCCTTCCGGCTGACCCGCGCGCAGCTTGTGCCCGGCCGCCGGGGCCGCGAGGTGGATGCCCCGGCCCGCGCCTATTTCACCCGGCATGGGCTGGCCCGGTATCTCGTGTGCCCGTTCGCCCACACGATCGGGCTGCACGAGGCGGAGTCGCCGTTCTTCGGCCCGAACAGCGATGACGTCCTCGAGCCGGGCATGACCGTCTGCGTGGATGTGAGCTTTTTCGGGCACCCGGAGTTTCACGGGGCGCGCATCGAAACCGGTTACGAGATCACGGACAAGGGGCCCGTGCCGTTCAGTAAGAAGATGGACACTCTATTCTGCGAAGGCTAATTGCAATGGGTAAAACAAGACCGCAAGCAGGACATACCGTCAGCCAGGAACATCGTTTTGACGTTCTGTTCGGGTTCGACATGGAGACCGATGTCGGGTCGTTCACA
>CAZUYI010000046.1:0-4943 GCA_964624095.1 uncultured Verrucomicrobiota bacterium
GGCCGGGCATTGTGCGGCGAGACGACGGACGCGGGGGCGCCGTCTCCCGGCCCGACTCGGCTTCCAGGCGAGCCAGGTCAATCCGGGCCAAGGCGTCAGCCACGCTGGCGCCGGCGAGGCTCTCGAACGCGCCGGCGTCGTCGCCGGGCCCGGCGTCCAGACCGAGCCCCGCGAGGCGGGCCGCGGGCGAGGCATCCGCCCGCAGGGCGGCGAGGAGCTGTTCGCGCCGCGCGGCGGCGGCGATGGCGCCCGGCGCCTCGCGCTGCACGATAAAGTCCAGGATCGTGAGCGCCGCCTCGCGGCGATGGGCGTCCCAGTGCGCGTCTGCCAGCGTCGCCAGATCCGCGTCCGGCAGCAGGGCGAACTCAGCGCCCCAGACGTCTTGTGCGCGGTCCGGCAGGTGCAGCACGGCGGCCAGCGCCGCCACCAGGGCGAGCCCCAGGACGACCTGCAGGAGTCTCAGGCGGGTTCCGCCCGGTTGCGGCCTGGGGGCGGACTCATCGGTCTGACAGTCCAGGAAATCCGACATGCGAGAGCCTCCCGTTGTCGGCCCCGCTCGGAATGGCGGGCGCCTGTCTTACGTGGCCTGTCTTTAGCGGGTCGGGCGGTGGAAGTCAAGCCAGTGTCTGTCATGCACGGCTTGGGCCTCCCCGGGATGGCAAGTCGCGCCAGGGGAGACCGCGTGGCGCAGGCCGTCTTGTCTGAGCCCGTTCGCGTGCGCGTACATGAACGGGGACGCGTACGGAAAACGGGAAATCTCCCGCGCCTGCCTGAGTGACCCGAGTCCGATCCCATTCGGCCCCGCGCGTTGGCGCGCGCCCGGTCACTCGCACCTCGCGAGGCGGGACACACTCCCGAGCCTGCGCGTTCCGCCCGTTGGAGCTTGAATGCGGTCCGGACTCCGCTATAGTCCGGGAGGGGGGAGGTGTGTCCATGAAACTGGTGCCGCGTCATATCCCGGAGCATTTTCTGAAGACGCTGCCCGAGGGCATCAAGTTCGTGCGACGGCATCACCAGGATTTCCTCGTGGCGGAATCCCTCACGTGTCCCCGGGGGCATTCCCTGATGGCCGACGTCGTCCGCATCCACGGCGAGCCCTCGATCCGGATCCGGCTCGACGTCGGGCACAGCGGAGGCCTGGCGTTCATTGATGCCTTCTGGGGCGGACATGCCAAACTCTACGCGTTCATCCCGGACGTGGCCGGGCCGGCTCCGGTGGTCGGCGCGTTTTGCCCCGTGTGCGGGGCCGACATGGTGGCGGACGCGCCGTGCGGGCACGAGGGCTGCGCCTGCCGCCGGGCCATCGTGTTCGCCCTGCCGGGCGGGGCGAACCGGATTTATGTCTGCGCCCGGCTGGGTTGCGCCGGGCACCGCATGGAGATCGTCCATGTTTCCCGCCGGGTGCTCAAGCAGGTGAGCGCGATCAATTACGACCGGCTCGGCGCCGAGGACCTCTCCATGGAAATTTGAGCGATATGGCCAGTCCCGCGCAGACATCCAGGGCACGACCGGGCGCCGCCACGCGGCCGGCGGGACGGCCGGTTCGGATCTTGGTCGTCAATCCCGGCTCGACGTCCACCAAGATCGCCGTATTCGAGAACGACCGCGAGACGGCCCACACCTCCATCGCCTACGCGGCGGCGACTCTGGCGCCGTTCCGGCGCATCGCCGACCAGGCAGGCTTCCGGCTGGCGCCCATTCGCGCCTGGCTGCGCGAGCGTCGCCTCCCGGCGCGGCGCTGGGACGCCGTCATCGGGCGCGGCGGGTTGCTGGCGCCGTGTCCCAGCGGCGTCTACCGCGTCAATGCGCGCATGCGGGCCGATCTCCGCGCCGGCCGGTACGGCGACCACGCGAGCAACCTCGGTGGGCTGCTGGCCCACCGCCTGGCACGCGCCGCCGGCTGCCCGGCCTATATCGCCGACCCGGTGGTGGTGGACGAACTCGAGCCGACCGCCCGGCTGACCGGGCTGCCGGGGCTCGAGCGCAAAAGTATTTTTCACGCCCTCAATCACAAGTCGGTGGGCCGCGAGGTGGCGCGGTCCCTGGGGAAGCCCTATGCCCGCTGCAACCTGATCGTGGCGCACCTGGGCGGCGGCATTTCCGTCGGCGCTCACCGCCGCGGCCGCGTGGTGGACGTCAACAACGCGCTCGATGGCGAGGGCCCGCTGGCACCCGAGCGGGCCGGAACCTTGCCGGCCGGGCAGCTCGTGGACCTCTGTTTCAGCGGCCGGTATGGGCGGGCCGACTTAAAGCGCGCGCTGGCCGGCGGCGGCGGACTGGTGGCCCATTGCGGATCGAACCGGCTGCCCGACCTGATGCGGGCGCGGCGCGCCGGGGACCCGCGGGCGCGGCTGCTGTTCGACACGTTGGTCTGCCGGGTGGCCCAGCAGATTGCGCTGCACGGGGCCACGCTCCGCGGGCGGGTGGACCGGATCGTGCTGACCGGCGGCCTGGCCTGCGAACGCGCCCTGGTGCATGCCATCGCGGGCCGGGTGCGCTTCCTGGCGCCCATCGCGGTTGCGCCGGGCGAGCGCGAAATGGAGTCGCTGGCCCGCGCCGCCCTGGCCGCGGTGCGGGGCCGCGCCCCGGTCCGGGAGTACCGGCGATGAACCTGGCCGAGATCGCGGGCCCGCGGCCCGGTGAGCCGCGCAAGACCGTGGTGGTGCCGTTTGCCAACGATCCGGACGGCATCCGCTGCATCGGCCAGGCGCTCGAGCGCGGACTGGCCGACTTCGTGCTCATCGGCGATCCGGACCGCATTCGCCGCACGGCGTCCGAGCAGGGCGCCGCCATCGCGCGCGCCGAGATCGTGGACGAGCGCGACGAGTGGAGCGCCTGCGTCCGCGCCGTCGAGCGGGTCCGCGACGGGCGCGGCCAGGTCCTCATGAAGGGGCTCGTTCAGTCGGCCCTGTTCCTCCGCGCCATCCTGGACAAGACACGCGGCATGATCGAGCCCGGACACTTGATCAGTTGCGTGGCGGTCTTCCACATCCCCGCCTATCACAAGATCCTGCTCATCACCGATCCGGGCGTGAACATCAGCCCGTCGCTGGACGCCAAGATCGGCATGCTGCGCAACGCCGTGTCGCTGGCGGAGCGCCTGGGCATCGAGCGCCCCAAGGTGGCGTGCGTGTCGGCCGTCGAAAAGGTCACGGCCAAAATGCCCGGCACGCTCGATGCCGAACGGCTGGCCGAACTGGGCCGACAGGGCGCGTTCGGCGACGCCCGGGTCGAAGGGCCGTTTGGCTTCGATGTCGCCATCGCCCGCAAGGCCGCCGGCGTCAAGGGCATTGGCGGCGAGGTGCCGGGCGATCCGGACATCGTGCTGCTGCCGGACATCGTCGCCGCCAATGTCCTGTACAAGAGCCTTGTGTGGCTGGCGGGCGCGCTCAGCGCCAGTATTGTCGTCGGCGCCCGGGCCCCGATCGTACTGACCTCGCGCTCGGATTCGGAGGAGGCCAAGCTGGCCTCGGTGGCCCTGGCCGTGCGCGTGGCGCCCTGACGAAGCGGCGCGCGCCATCGCGGAGCGGTGGTATGAAGACGGCCCAGAGCAAGGCGCCGGCCGGCTGGCTGCGGACGGCGGGACAACTCGTGCGGCGGCTGCCGGTCAAGGCGCCGCGCGCCGCGGCCAGGCGCGCGACGGCGCGCCGCATACCGCTGCCGTCGGATCTTTCGATCATCGCGCGGGACCGGCGCCTGATGCCGGTCCAGGGGCGGGTCACGGTCAATCCGGACAAGTACGTCCTGCTGGCGGCGCTCGCCGGGCGCGGCACGATCGAGCTGGACGACGGCCGATTCCGTCTGGCGCCGGGCGACGTGATGCTGATTGTCCCGCACCAGGCGCACCAGTTTGCCGCCCTGGAAACGGCGGCGCTGCGCTGGGTGTTCATCGGGTTCCGCATCGAGCGCGCGGACACGCTGCTGCAGCCGCTCAAGGGCCGGCCTGTGGCGGCCCCGCCGGCGGTGCGGGCCGGGCTGGCCCCGTTCCTGTCGGCCAGCCTGGCCGGCGACCCGGCCGACGTGGCCGATCGGCCCGACCTGGCCGCGCGCCTCTGGCTCATGCTCACGGAGCTCCTGCGGCAGACCCCGCCCGTGCAGGCCGCGGCGCGCGGGCCCGCCGGCCCGGCGGCGCGTCCCTGGCGCCTGATCGAGTACGTGCACGCCTATATCGGCGAGCACGAGCGCGTGCCGCTGACGGCCCGCGAGCTGGCGCGGCAGATGCACGTGTCGCCGACCAGCCTGCGGCGCCGGTTCCGGGCGTGCATGGGCCTGTCGCTGGCGCGGTATCTCCGCGCCCGCCGCCTGCGCCAGGCCATCGACTACAAGCTCCGCGCGGAGGCCACGTGGTCCGAAACTGCCGACCGGTTCGGATTCGGATCGATCTATTCGTTCAGCCGGGCCTTCAAGAAGGAATTCAAGTTGTCGCCCAGCGCCTACCAGCGCGCGCTCAGGCCGAGGTAGCCGGATACCGGCGCGCGCGGTTCGCGGACGACGGGGCAGTCGTTTCTCTCTCGTCCGATTCCATCCCGCGGCTCGTTCGCGGGCTGATCATTTTGGGTAAACATTAGGTTTGTTCGGGTATTGTCCCCGGACGCCGCCTGTCCCATAGTGCCTCCGGATTGCTGGTGGCGTTGGGATGGGCGTGGCGGGCATACGGGGGATTCCATGAGACATGCCTCTTGGGTGAGCGCGGCGGCGCTGCTGGCGGCCGCCCTGGCGGCGCCGGGCGCCGTCGAGCGTCCGCGCGTCGAGACCGGCGATCTGTACCGGGCCCGGCACCTGGACCTGCAAACCACCACCCAGGAACTGGGCCAGGTGCGGCGCGGCCGGTCCTGGGATTTCCGGTCGAAGCAGGGCTGCCTGGTGACCTTCCTGTCGCCCTCGGCCCGGGACCCGGCGTTCGGGCCGGACGGGCTTCGATTTACGGCCGCCGCGGACGACGT
>CAZUYI010000046.1:4953-10882 GCA_964624095.1 uncultured Verrucomicrobiota bacterium
GAGCGCGTGCCCATGTTCCAGGGATGGAACGACGTGGAGCTGACCGTCAGCCAGACGGCGACCGGCAGCGTGTGGCGGTTTCAACTGTGGATGGACGGCAACACCACGTTCGATCACAACGCCTCGCGGCACGAGTTCGGCGGGCTGCCGTGGGCCACGGTGTCCAAGGGCGCCTTCGAGGCGACTGCCACCGGCACCAACCGGCAGACGATCCGGTTCCGGGCGTTCCGGGGCCAGCCGGACGGGTTCAGCCTGCGGGTGATCGGTCCGGCGGAAAACCAGGTGGCGATACACGCGCTGCGGATCACGCAGGAGCGGCAGGGCGGCGTCTTCCGGCGCACGGTGGCGCTGCCGCCGGGCCGCTCGATTTGGCGGGCGGTGGGCGAGGTATCGGGCGGCCGCCTGTATATCAACGGGCGCGAAGCGGAGTTCATGCCCGACGCGTTGAAGAACCGGGCCGCGCTGTACCCGGCGGACCTGGCGCCGTATCTGAGCCCGGGCTCGACCAACGTGCTGGCGCTGGACCCGGCCGGCGGGCCCGGGGCCTACTTGCAGGCGCGGGTTGTGCTGGACGACGGGAGCGACGTGATGCTCGATACGGGGCCGGAGTGGAAAGAAGCGCCGGAGCCGGGCGACGGCTGGACAACGCCCGCATACGACGACGCGGCCTGGGACTCGGCCCGGCACAGCCGGTTCGACCCTGGCCATATGCCGGCGCGGCGCTGGCCGGCGTATGACGGCCGGGTGCTGCTCGAAAATCCGGGGCGCGACCCGAAGCTGTTTTTTGACGATACGGAGCCCGTGCGGGTGGCGGCTCGGATCCCCGGCGGCTGGGCCGGTCCGCGCCCGGACCTGCGCTGGGTTCTGCGGCGGGTCGACGCGGAGAACCAGCGGCCGGAACTCGGGCGGGGACAGGTGGCGGCAGCCTCGGCGTCGGAGCGGGCCGGCTCGCGGGTGTACGAGCTGGACGTCGGCCGGCTCGACCAGGGGGTCTATACGCTGGAGGTGGAGCTGGCCGCGGGCGGCGCGGTGCTCGAACGCCGGATCGAGGAGCCGCTGATCGTCGTGGGCCGTCTGCCGATGCAGGAGGTGTCCGGCGACGCCTGGGACGAAGGCTTGGAACTCGACCTGGAAGACGTGATTGACTTCACCGACCCGGAGGACCCGCACGCCTGGACTGAGGCGGCGGCGCCGGGCAACCTCAAGAAGGGTCCGGCGGGCGCGCGGGTGACCGTGCCGCGGATCGTTTCGACGAACGGCTTGACGTACCGGGAAGTGACCGATGGCGGCGCGGGGGCGCTGTTCGCCTACCGCTTCGAATTCAAGCATCCCCGCGACTGGTACCTGATGGCGCTGGAGTACCCGAACGACGCCGAGCGCTGGACCGGCGTGGCGCTCGTGGGGGCGACGCGCACGGCGTTCGAGCAGACCATTGCGCCCTGGCGCGGCAGCGGAGACTCCTGGAGCGTGCCGTCGCTGGTGACGGGCGGGAAGTTCCCGCTGGACAACGCCCTGCACGAGTTGCGCTGGGTGTGCCGGGCGATGCCGGAGGTGCAGTCCATCGAACTTGTCAACCTGCGCCCCGCCTTGCGCGCGGCGGCGGCGCGCCTGCGCGTGTACCGTCTCAAGGCGCTCCCGGCCCTCGTCCGCGCGCCGGACGGCGGGCGGCTGTTCGGCCTGCACACCGAACGGGCCACGCACGTGGGCGCCTCGTTTGCCGGGGACGAGGGCATGGACGAGTACCAGAACATCTACAAGCAGATGGGCTACGACCTGGTGGGCCGGTTCACGCAGCAGCTCCGCTGGCAGGCCGAGGGGGTGCGCCACTACACGGCCTACCTGCGGTTCTGCGGCCTGAACGCGGACGTCATGAGCGCCTTCCAGTACCACGAGGAGAATACGGCCTATGTGCCGCCCGACCGCGTGCCGGGCGACGGCCGGATTCCCCAGGATATCCGCGAGGTGGCCCTGCGTTATTTCGAGCGCAACGGGATTGCCATGTACTCGCTCGTGGAATACATGGAACACAAGGCGCTGCGCCGCATCCGGGCGTCCGACGACGACGTGAGGCGGGGCGCCGACACCCTGGCCTTCGTGTCGCGGACCGGCAAGCAGGGCGGCTGGTGCGTCAATGTCAACCACCCGGCGGCCCGCCGGGGCCTCCTGCAGATCGCCGACGACCTGGCGGAAAAGTTCGCCTTTTCTCCGGCCTGGAAGGGGATTTTCTTCAACGTCACCTCGGAAGGCGAGTTCGCGCCCGCCCCCTATGCGCCGTCGGCGGCGCCCCTCGAGTACGATTACTCGGACGCGACGATCGCCCGGTTCGAGCAGGACACCGGCATCCGGCCCCCGGGCGCGCCGGGCGACCCGGACCGGTTTGCCCTGCGGCACCAGTTCCTCACCTCGGACGCCCTGCGCGAGCGCTGGATCGAGTGGCGCGGCCGGAACATGGGCAGCCACCTGGTCGCCGTCCGCGACGCGCTGCGGGCGTGCCGGCCGGACCTGAACGTCCTCTGCGGATGGCACATTACCGACCGGCCGCTCCGCACCTGGCTGACGCAGTCCGGGCGCCGGTACGGGGACTTTATGCGGACGCTGGGGATGAACCCGGCCGCGGTGCGACACGAGCCGGGCATCTGGTTCGGGCGCACGCTCTACCCGGTGGGTGCGTCGTTCTTCCCGAACGCGTCCTATCCCTGGGCGCACGCGGTGGATCCGGACGCCATCGCCTATTACGACATGCCCAATCGCCTGACGGTCCTGAACACCTGCTGGTGGGAGTACCGCACGCGCCCCAACGACCCCGACTGGCCGTTCGGCCCGAAGCCCAACACGCTGGGCCTGGTGGCCGAAGGGCACGACGCCTGCTCGCTCGAGCCCTTCACGCAGGCCCTGATCGGGTCCGATCCGGACATCCTGCTCTACGGGTTCATTGATTGCCCGATCCCGACCGGCCGCGAGGAGTACCGGCGCGAGGTGGCCCGGGTCGTCACGGCGCTGCCGAAGGAACCCTTCGAGTCCGTGCTGGGCACGGCGGACTTCCGCCACAACCTGGCCATCCGGGCGCTGCGGACGCCCGGCGCCTTCTGGTTCTATGTGGCCAATCCGGGCTGCTGGCCGATCCGCGGCGAGGTGGCGCTGAGCGGGCGTGCGGCCGTCGCGCGGGCGCACGACGGACGCCCGGTCGAGACGCGCGAGGCGGATGGCCGCACGGTCGTGCCGGTCGCCCTGAAGCCTTACGGCCTGGCGGCGTTCAAGGTCCGGGCCCCGGACGTCTCCATCGCGGCCTGGACGAACGCGCCGCTCGCCGAGTCCGACCTCGCGCACATGCGGGGCATCGTCCGCGCGGTGCGCGGCCTGCTGGCGGAGCCGGCCTCGGCCCTGGCCCTGCCGCGGGCGGACCGGGACTACATGCGCGCGGTCTGCGAGATGGCCGAGGCGCTGATCGGCGCGGGCCGGTATGCCGAGGCGTGGTCGGAGCTCACCCACTGGCGGTTCTGGGAGCTGTGGCAGCAGGTGCTGATTCCCGCCCGGACCGAGTCGGCGCGGCTGGCCGGCCGGCCGGACCCAGCGGCCGACTGGGCCCCGGGCGAGCGGCCGGTGCTGCGGGTGGCGCGCGCGCAGGGCGCTCCGCCCGTGATAGACGGACGGCTGGACGACGCCGTCTGGAGCCGGGCGCGCCCGGACTTCCGCTTCCTGGGCATCGGCATGGGCAGCAGCCTGTGCCTGGGCTACCCGCTGATGGATATGGCCGTGCAGGCGGCCTACGATGACACGGCCTTGTACGTGGCCCTGCGCATGGCCGATCCGGACGTGTCCGCGCTCAAACACACGGCCTCGCCGGACCAGCCCATCGAAGTGCTGCGGCGCTACGACGACGCGGCGGTTATCTTCCTGAACGCGGTGGGCGAGCAGGTGCGCCAGTTTGCCGTGAATGCCGGCGGAACAACCTATTGTGCCGCCTCCGGGGGTTGGGGCGTCGGCGGAGACGACCTGCGCACCGCCGCCTGGCGCGCGGCGGCGGCGGCGCGGCCCGGGGAATGGGTGGTGGAGGCGGCCATCCCGTTTTCCGACCTGGAGGCCGCCGCGCCGGAATCCGGGGACGCCTGGCGCGCGAATTTTCTGCGGCGATTCCGCCGGTTCGGCGCGGTGCCGGAAACCTGGTGGGCGCAGATTGCGCGCTGGGAGCAGGCGGAGCGGTACGGGACGCTGTCGTTCCAATGAAGGGCGCAACGGGCAGGAGGTCGAGCGTGAAGCGAGCGATCTGGATTCGGGCGGTGGCGCTGCTGGCGCTGGGGACGGCGGCGCGCGCGGAGACGTACTCGAACGCCATGCGGCAGGCCTCGAGCCTGCTCGAGGCGCAGCAGCAACCGGCCCTCGCGGTCCCGCTCTACGAGGCGGCGCTGGGCCAGGCGCCGGATGCGGCGTCGGCGCGCGCGGCGCGGGCGGGCCTGGGCGCCAGCCTAATGCGCGCGGGCTGGCAGGCCGCCGAGCCGGCGATGGCGGACCGGGGCGTGACGCTGGTCCGGGAGGTGCTGGCCGACCCGGCGGCGACCCCGGAGGAACGGGTCCAGGGCATGGAGGTGCTGGCCGAGCGCGAGATGCGAGCGGGTTGCTTCGAGGCGGCCCGTGCCCTGTGCGAGACGATCGCGGGCCTGGACGGCGCCCCGGCCCGGAGCCGCGCCCGGGCCAGGGTGGTCGTGGGGAACGCCGAGTACGAACTGGGCCGGTATGCCCCGGCGCGCGAGGCATACGAGGGCGCGTTGGCCGTCCTGAACGAGGGCGGCGGGCTGAGCGTGGCGCAGCGCGCGGCGCTGCTCTGGGACGCGCACCGGGGCCTTGGGAAAGCCTGGTCCGCCGAGAGCCGGTTTGACGAGGCGGACGCCGTCTACCAGGGCGCGGCGCACGCGGAGTGGGCGGACGAAAAAACCCGCGCGGCCGCCCGGCTGCAGGCCGCCCATGCCCGGTACGAGGCAGGCCGGTACGCGGACGCCTGCGCCGCCTACCTGGCGGACTGGCCGGCGCTGCGCGGCGCCGCGCAGCGCCTGGTGGCCCAGCGCCTGGACACGATCTACCGGATGCAGCTGCGCAAGGCGGATGAACTGCTCGAGGCGGGCCGGTTCGACGAGGCGCGCCGGGAGTACGGGCGGGTGCTCGACATGGAGCGCGCGGAGCCGCACCACCAGGCGGCCGCGCGCCTGGGCATGGGCCATGCCTGGCTGGCGGAACGGAAGGGCCGGGAGGCCGCTACGGAGTACGAGGCGGCACTCGCCGTGAAGGGGGGCCACGGGCCGGATCGCGCCCGGGCGCAGCTCGGGCTGGCGCGGTCTTTCGAGGCCCAGGGCCTGCGCGCGGAGGCGCGCCAGGCGTACGAACGGCTGCTGGCCATGAGTCACGCGGCAGACGCCGACCTCGCCGCGGCGCGCGCCGCGCTCGGCGCGCCGTGAAGCCGGTTGGGCAGAGGGCCTCTCCCCGCCGCGCGCGGCCGCCATGGGAATGCGTTGTCATGACCGTGCTGTCCGATGCCCCGCCCGCTCGATGCCGCCGGCTGCGATATGGCCGGCGCGCCGGCGGCCTGCTGCTGGGGCTGGGCCTGCTCGCCGCGCCGCTGGCCGCCGGCACGGTCCGCTACGACGCGGGCTCCAACCGGATCGAAGTCGCCGGGTTCCCCGAAGAACAGCCGGCCACGCTCGACGACCTGCTGGCCGCCGACCTGGCGCACGGCTGTGGCCGGGTCTCCCGCGACGCGGCCGCCGACACCGTCGTCCTGAACGCCGCCCTGTGGATCGGCTCGACGAACGACTGGGGCACGTTTTTCCAGATCGGACGCTCGAATCATCCCCGCGAGACGCTCGTGCTGCGGGGCGACCTGGTGGTGACCGCGCCGCGCCGCGGCGGGCTGCGGCAGGACGGGCGGTTCCGGATATCG